>JAAYCF010000189.1 GCA_012744415.1 Thermotogaceae bacterium | reverse complement strand
ACCGATAGAGAGATCATTCAAGCCGGCGTTTTGTACATGACCTACGGTATGTTGGGGATGGTGGCGCTCGCTTATGCCTTCGGGTTATCGAGTGGTTTCGGCGGAGCGGGCTATAATTATCCCTACGTCGTATCCAGCGCGGTTTCACGATGGGCCGTGATGATTCCCTTCTTGTTCCTAACCGTCTCGGTGTTGAAGCTCGGGTTCATATGGGTGACCTTGGCCTACGTCGCGGCGGACGTAGCGGAAGCGGCGATTCTGTGGCGATACTACGCCCGCGGGATCTGGAAGACGAAACGCGTCGCCTGATCGCTTCGAATAACGGGACAACCCCGATCTATGGGTTGTCCCGTTTGCTTTACTTTTCTTGGATTAACGCGGATAGAACCGCACACGTTTTTCCAGCATCCCGCAAATCCGTTTTTGAAACGGTGAGGAGCTCTCTCCTCTCTGTTGGCCAGCCCAAAGCCTTTAAGAAAAGATCCAGCTCCGCCAGTTGGCTCATTAAAGGGGTCTTGAAATGCATCGGAACGACAACTGCGGGATTCACGTCTTCCGCAAATGCGGCCGCTTCCACTGCGTCAAGCGTGTAAGTCCCTCCGACGGGAACGCAAAGGATGTCGATTTTTCCGAGATCTTTCACTTCGTCCGCGTTCAGGCGATGACCCAGATCTCCCGAATGAAGGAGGGTTAACCCATCTGGGAAAGTGAACTTGAAGAGGATGTTCGCGCCCCGTTTTCTACCGCCTTCTTTGTCGTGAAAAGCCGGAAAACCCTGAACGGTTACGGAAGGGAAGGTTTTTTTCTCGGCTTTCGAAAGAAGATCGAAAGGGCCTTTGACCCTTCCATGAGCGCAATGATCAAAATGTTGATGGCTTTCCGTAACGATTTGAGCCTGAATCGCCGGGAAATGCGAAGAGACATTCTCATCGAAAGGGTCGATGACGATCGAAACCGGCTCTTGGACCCAAAAAGAGGCGTGGCCGATCCAAAAAAGCTTCAACATGAATCACCTCCATCAAAATAGCTTGGTTTTGGTACCCTCCATCATATCACAGAAACAGACTATGAATCCTTCGTTTGTATCCGAAACGTGACTTTCGGCATTTGCACTTTTGCTAAAATGTGCTATAATTTGTAATCACAGTCCACCCATCCCGAGAGGGATGAAAATCCGAAAGGAGGAATTATTTTTATGCAGAAGAAGCTTTTTGTTCTCTTTATCTGTCTTCTAGCCCTTACCCTTTCCGCATTCGCAGCCGTGAAGGATCCTGACACCATCGTTAATGCCGAGTACGGCGCTCCCGAAACGCTGGACCCCCATGCCGAATGGGATAACGCCAGTGGTGCGGTCATCAACAATCTCTACGACAACTTGATCAAGTACGTCGGCGAAACCATCGAGTTCGAACCGATGCTTTCTACCGCTGTCCCGACCCCCGAAAATGGTCTGTTGAAGGATAACGGAAAGACCTACATTTTCCCGATCCGAAAAGGTGTGAAGTTCCACAGTGGCAATATTCTTACTCCTAAGGATATCGAATACACATTTGAACGGGGTTTCCTAGCTGACAACTCGTCCGGTGCCGTGACCCTCATCATCGAGGCCGTTTCCGGAGGAGAGTTCTACACGGTCGCGGATTGGTTCGAAGCGTATGCCGGCATGGCTTATTCCGATGCGGTTAACGACGACCGAGAACCGACTTCCGCGGAAGCGAAAGCCAAATTGATCGGTTTCTACAACGAAGTGATCGATCCCTTGTTTGTGGTCGAAGGCGACAATTTCATCGTCAACATGA
The DNA here is from genome assembly GCA_012744415.1 of Thermotogaceae bacterium. GTDB lineage: Bacteria > Thermotogota > Thermotogae > MWEM01 > MWEM01 > MWEM01. The sequence goes on along the minus strand of JAAYCF010000189.1, from coordinate 6,877 downwards.
AGGATGCCTTTGCGCCGTTCCTCTTCATCATCGTCAAGTACGCCGGCTGGGGTTCCATCATTGACAGCCAATGGTGTATGGCGAATGGCGAATGGGATTGGAAAGCAGACGGTTGGTGGAAATGGCACGACCGCACACCTGAAGAGTCAGCCCTGCATATGGCCGATGCCGGTTGCGGTCCTTACAAATTAGCGGTTTGGGACCAAACCAACAATATGGTCGTTATGGAAAGATTCGACGACTATTGGCAAGGACCCGCAAAGACCAAGACCCTCATCTTCAAGACTGTGGAAGAGTACTCCACCCGCAAAGCGATGCTCGAAGCCGGAGACGCCGATCTCGTCCTGGTGGATCCGATCTATCGGTACGACTTTGACAACAACCCGGACATCGAAGTAATCAGCGGCCATCCGCGAGCCCAGGTCACCTCGATCCATATGGGATGGAAAGTGCAAGAAACCAGCGAATATATCGGCAGCGGAAAACTGGATGGCAATGGAATTCCGGCCGACTTCTTCACCGATATCAACGTCCGCGCGGGGATCTTGCACGCCTTTAACTACGATGCCCTCATCGACGATTTGGTTAACGGACTTGGGAAACGCGTTCCGACCGATCTTCCGGAAGGGTTCTTAGGGTTCGATCCCACACTGCCGGTTTACGAGTTTGATTTAGGAAAAGCCGAAAAAGCGTGGAAAGCCGCTTGGGGCGGAGAAGTTTGGGAGAACGGGTTTAAACTGGTAGCGATGTACAATGCCGGTAACGAAGTACGACAGACGGCTTGTGAAATGCTGAAGGTTTACGTCGAATCGATCAACCCGAAGTTCCAGGTTGAAGTCCTCGGCGTGCAATGGCCAACCTATCTCAAAGCGACCCGCGAAGAGCTCTGCCCGCTTTACATCATCGGGTGGGTTGCCGATTATCCGGACGCGCACAACTTCTTCTCCACTTACTACCATTCTAACGGGTATTATGGAAAACGGCACGGCGGCGAATACAACGACTTCGCGAAAGAATACCTCGATCCGATCATCGATGTGGCCGTGAAAGAAACGGACGTCAACAAACGTATCGAGATGTATGCCGAGTTGCAGAAGATCCTTCTCGAAAACTACATTGCGACACCCTTGTATATGCCTCAAGGTCTGTACGTGGCCAGAAAATGGCTGAAGGGATTCTTCCCGCATCTTCTGAGATCCAGCGGAGACAGAACTCCCGAATTCTATTACGCCTGGAAAGAATAACCGACTGTTAAATTTATCGTAACGCGAGGGCGGGATCGATTCCCGCCCTTAATTGGTATATTATTGAGAGGTGGAAAGAAGTGCTGGCTTTTATTATTCGGAGATTGCTCATCCTTCCGATCATCCTCATCGGCGTTACTTTGCTCATTTTTTCGATGATATGGATGCTCGGCCCGGAACGATTGATAGGAACTTATGTGAAGAGCCCCGAGGCTTTGAAATCGGAAAAAGCGGTGGAGCGGTTGATACAAAAATACGGTCTGGATCGCCCCGCTCCGGAAATGTACGTTAAATGGCTTGGGAACGTTCTTAAAGGCGATTTTGGCTATTCGAACGTCGGAAGGCAAGGCGTTCTCCAAAGCATTATGGAGCTGATCCCTTACACCTTCGAATTGGCCCTCTACGCCTTAATACCGGTCGTTTTTGTGGGCATCTGGCTGGGGGTGATAGCGGGGTCTCACCAGGATAAACCGCTGGACCACGGGATACGAATCTTCGCGATCATCGGCTGGTCTTTGCCGGACTATGTTTTCGGCTTGTTGGTGCTCCTGGTTTTCTATAGCTATCTAAAATGGTTCCCGCCTGGATTTTTGTCGGACGCTTCGATGAAAGTGATGCGGGAAGGCCCTTGGAAGGACATCACTCATTTCGTCACGATTGACGCCATCCTGAATTGGCGTTTCGACATCCTGTGGGATGCGATTCGGCATTTGATCGCGCCGCTCCTGACTTTGTCCTATCTCTGGTGGGCGTACATACTCAGAATAACCCGTTCCAGTATGCTTGAAGTCTTGCGCAAAGACTATGTCCGTACCGCGAGAGCCAAAGGGTTGTCCGAGAAGGTCGTGATCAACAAGCACGTCAAACGAAACGCTTTAATCCCGGTCGCCACGGTTTCCGGAGGGATGATTGTCCAATTGTTCGCGGGCACGGTCATTGTCGAAACGATCTTCGCGAGGCCGGGTTTGGGTCGGTTCACCGCTACCGCGGCCGTCACGCTGGATTATTTCTCGGTTATTGGCGCCGCCCTATTTTTCAGTTTAATTTTGATCGTAACGAATCTTATCGTTGACATATCGTATGCGTTGATCGACCCGCGGATTCGACTATCGTAGGGGGAGTGCGGATATTATGGCGATGAAAACGGAAAGCAGAAGAATTCTAAAGAAGTTGGTCAAGAATCCCACTGCGATGTTGGGTATCTTTCTACTGGTCTTCTTCATCATAGTCGCGATCTTAGCCCCTGTGCTGGCGCCTTCGGAACCGGGGAAAGACCCGTTTAAAATGTTGCCGGCGAAAACCGCCGAAGGGAAAATGATCTGGAGTTCCAATCCAATTGCGCCGGATTCAACCCACCCGTTCGGTGTGATCGGCAAGTATGATGTATGGTACGGAGTCGTTTGGGGGACGCGAAGCGCCTTCAAGATCGGTCTGATCGTTTCGATCATCTCCTCCATCATCGGGATTATTGTTGGATCGATCTCCGCCTATTTTGGAGGCTGGATCGACGAGATTCTAATGCGGATTACCGATATGTTTATGGCGATCCCTTTTCTTGTGGCGGCGATGATCATGACGACTATACTTGGAAAAGGTCTGGATAAAGTCACTATCGCCTTGATCATATTTGGCTGGATGCAGGTTGCCCGATTGATACGCGGGAATATCCTACAGGCCAAGGAAGAGCAGTACGTTTTGGCAGCGAAAGCCTTAGGGATCCGGAATTTTTGGATTATCGTCAAGCACCTTCTGCCGAATACGATCTTCCCCGTTATCGTTCAGATCTCGATGCGGATGGGGTCTTTGGTCATAACGGCGGCTTCGTTAAGCTTTCTCGGAGTCGGCGCCGAAATCGGGTATGCCGATTGGGGAACGCTGCTCAATTACGCAAGGAATTACATGATGCAGCTCGATAAGTCTTGGTTCGCGGTCGTTTATCCCGGAATCGCGATGGTTCTTTTTGTTTTAGCGTGGAACTTGGTCGGTGACGCGTTAAGAGATATCTTCGACCCGAAAATGAGAGCGTGAAGGTGACATAATGCCAGAAAAAAACATCCTATTAGAAGTGAAAGACCTGAGAACCTATTTCAAAACCGAAGATGGCATCGTAAAGGCGGTAGACGGGGTCGACTATGTCGTTTACTCGGGAGAGGCTTTGGGCATCGTCGGAGAATCCGGTTGCGGGAAAAGTGTGAACGCCTTATCTATTATGCGCTTGTTGGATGAAAAAGGGCAGATTGCCAGCGGTGAGATCATGATGGATGGCGTCGATATTCTCAAGTTAAGCGAAAGCCAGATGCGGGAGATTCGCGGAAATGACGTGGCGATGATCTTCCAGGAACCGATGACGGCGCTAAATCCCGTCTTTACTGTGGGTGACCAAATTATGGAAGCCATCATCCTTCACCAGGGAAAAAAGAAGGAAGAGGCGAGACGAATGGCCATCGACATGCTTAAAAAGGTTGGCATACCCGAACCGGACAAGCGCGTTGACGAATACCCGCACCAACTCTCGGGAGGAATGCGCCAAAGGGCGATGATCGCCATGGCGTTGTCCTGTAATCCGAAACTCCTGATCGCTGATGAACCCACAACCGCATTGGACGTGACGATACAGGCTCAAATCCTTGAATTGATGCTCCAACTGCAAAAAGAGTTCGGTATGGCGATCATTATGATAACGCACGATCTGGGCGTCATCGCCGAAACCTGCCAGCGCGTCGTCGTGATGTATGCGGGCAAGATCGCCGAATACACGGACGTCAAAACGCTTTTCAAGAATCCGAAACATCCCTATACTTGGGGTTTGATGAATGCAATCGCCCGACTGGATATCGAGCAGAAAGAACTCTACAATATCCCGGGAATTGTGCCCGATCCCCTCCACTTTCCGCAGGGATGCAAGTTCCATACGCGCTGCCCCTTCGCGGGTGACAGATGTAAAACGGAAGAACCGGAACTCTTGGAAATCGAACCCAACCACTTCGTCCGGTGCTTCCACATTGACAAGTTGGAAGAAGCGAAACTTAAGGCTAAAGCAGGTGAGCGATAATGGTTGAGACAGAAAAAATAACGGCGAGAGAAGAAGTGCTGACTGTCAAAAACCTTGTCAAGCATTTCCCCATTCGCGGCGGCGTATTTAAGACGATCGTCGGATGGGTTCAGGCAGTTGATGATATCAGCTTCCACGTCTATAAAGGAGAGACCTTTGGATTGGTCGGAGAGAGCGGCTGCGGAAAAACGACCGCGGCCATGACGCTCATGCGGTTGTACAACCCGACCTCCGGCTCCGCTTTTTTCGGCGGGAGAGACATATTGAGTATCCGTGGGAGCGAACTGAGAGGCCTTAAGAAAAACATACAGATGATCTTCCAGGATCCTTACAGCTCTTTGAATCCCCGGATGCGGGTGAAGAACATTATCGCGGAAGGCATCAAGACGCACCACCTGGCGAGCGGTAGGCAGGATTTACTTGACAAAGTGGCGGACATGATGAAGAAAGTCGGATTATCCGCCGATCATATGTATCGTTTTCCGCATGAATTTTCAGGCGGGCAACGGCAAAGAATCGGGATCGCCCGAGCGCTGGCCGTCGAACCGCAACTTATCTTGTGCGACGAACCCGTCTCGGCGCTCGACGTTTCGATACAAGCGCAGGTTGTGAATCTATTGAAAGATCTTCAGAACCAATTCGGACTTACTTATGTTTTTGTCGCCCACGATCTTGCGGTCATCAAACATATCAGCGACCGTATTGGCGTCATGTATCTCGGAAAAATGGTTGAGATGACCGACAAGAGAAGCCTTTTCAATCACCCGATGCATCCCTATACGCGGGCGTTGATTTCGGCGATTCCGATCCCGAATCCCGAACTCAAGAAAAACCGCACGATTTTGGTGGGAGATGTGCCGAGTCCTATCAATCCTCCTTCGGGATGCCGTTTTCATACGCGATGCCCGATCGCGCAACCGATATGCAAAGAACAAGAACCGTTATTTGAAGAGAAATCGACAGGGCATTTTGTCGCTTGTCATTTCGCAAAATAGAAGGAGGCACGTATGTCAAATTTGGAAAGGGACTTTAAGAAAGAAGAGATCATGGAAGAAGATGGCGGCTGCGATTGCGGATGCGCCCATCATTGCGGTGAGGAAGGTTGTTGCGAGAGCGACGAACCAATTGAAGGAGAAGGAGACGATCTCTTTGTCTTCTCTTTCAGAAACGATAAAGACGAAGAAGTCTACTTCGCCCTGTTGGATGAGTTCCAGTACGCAGAGAAAGAGTACTGGATCTGTCAGAAGGTCGACGTCGAAAACATGGAGGAGCCCGCATTCGATGAAGAAAACGATGAGCTGTACGTATTCGCTAAGGAAGAAGAAGACGGAGAAACGGTTTTAAGCGAGCTTGAATCGGAAGAGGAACTGGAAAAGGTCGTCGAAGAATGGCAAAAGGCGATCGAAGTAGAAACGGAAATGGACGAGGAAGAAACGGAAGAGGAGTCATAGATAGGAGTCTTAGGTGCGATTTTAGCCATTATTTTGATTTTACAACAATCTTTAGAGTATAATCGATGTGAATCAAGTATGATATGGGGGGGTTCATTATGAAGCGTTTCTTTGCTATCTGTCTTTTTTTATCGGCTTTGTCAATTTTAGGTTTCTCTCAAATCGGGACGAATATTTTCGCAGGTTTCAACTATGGGCTGTCGACGACCACATCCACGGATACGGTGTTGACGGGTCACGCCTCTGCGATTCATACCATTGACTTCGGGCTTTTGGTCGATTATGAGATCGCGGAAGGGTTTGCTATCGGCGCCGGAATCGGCGGCGCGATACCGGTTACCACTGGGGTTATTGTTGCTGGAGAAGCGGGGCCTACCGACTTGAAGTATTTCTTGGACGGATTGTTGGGAATCAGCTACGCTTACCCCTTGAATCCCGTCGTTTTAAGAGCGGACGTCCTAGGCGGCATCTCTTGGTTTGACCTGGGAAGGCTGGGTGAGTTCGGGTTCCTCGTAAAAGCCAAGTTTAGTTTGGGGTACACGGTCAACAACTTTACGATCTATGTCGGAGCCGGCTACGAGATGCGTCAGTACAATGTGAAACCGGCGGCAAACCAGACGGGGAAGTTTACGCTTTCGTCTATTCCGATCGAGTTGGGTGTAACCATTCGGTTCTAAGAATATTAAGCCATGCAAAAAAAGCCCGTACGGGCTTTTTTTGCATGGGTAGTCTTTTACCCCGTTTCTTTGCTTTTTAATCGTGGCAGTCTTCGGTGGCCGCTTTTTTTGTATGCGTCGCCATAAAGATGCGTTCTCTCGTGAGCGGATAACGGTGAAACCTTATTCCAAGCGCGTTATAAACGGCATTGTTCAATGCCGGCGCGGGAGAGATCATCGAATGTTCTCCGACCCCTCGATTTCCATAGGGGGAGACCTCTTCCGGAGTTTCTTCCCAAAAACTCTCGATCGGGAAGTCGACCTCTTCGATCGTCGCGATCTTATAATCGGTGAAGTCTTTATTGAGCAGTTTTCCCTGCGCGTCGAAGACCAGCCCTTCAAAAAGCGCCGCGGAAATTCCTTGAACCGTTCCTCCCTCGATCTGACCCTGGATGTTGATCGGGCTGATCGCTT
>JAAYCF010000188.1 GCA_012744415.1 Thermotogaceae bacterium | reverse complement strand
TTCGCGGATCTTTCGCGTGGCTTCCCAACCGTCCATGATCGGCATCTGACAGTCCATCAGAACTATGTCGCAGGGATTTTTTTCCAGAATCTCCAGCGCGGTGGCCCCGTTATTGGCTACGATGACCAACATCCCCATTTTTTCGAGGATCTTTTTCATCATCAGCTGGTTCACCAGATTGTCTTCCACGACGAGGATTTTCACGTTGCCTTTTTTTATGCCGGGTTCGATCGATGATTTCTCCGGTTCGACCGACGGTTCTTCCAGGATCTCGTCTTGGCGGCTTTTTTCGAAAGGAAGGACACACCAAAAACGCGAACCTCGTTTTTCTTCACTTTCAAATCCCACTTGACCATCCATCAGCCGGATCAACTCTTTGGTAATAGAAAGTCCCAGTCCGATGCTTGCGGGAGCGGTTTCCTCTAAACGGCGTATTCCCGAAAACGGGGTGAAGGTCTGTTCTTTTTTTTCTTCAGGGATGCCAACCCCGGTGTCCGCGACTTCAATACGGATATGCACGGTCTCTTCGCGTTCTTGGTCCAGGGTTACGCTTGTATGGACACTACCTTTCTCCGTATATTTCACGGCGTTGTCCAAAAAATTCGTATAGATCTGGTTTACACGTCCGGGATCCCCGATAACCCTTCGCGGGAGTCGCGCATCCACAGCCGCGGAAAAGTCCAACCCCTTCTCTTCGGCTTTGATCGAATAAACAGAGTGAACTTGTTGAAGAAGCGACCGGAGGTCGAAATGTTCCCGATCCAATTCCAATTTTCCCGCTTCTATCTTGGATAGGTCTAAAACGCGATTAATAATTGAAGACAACGCATTCCCGCTATATTGAATGGCTTTGGTATACTCTGATTGTTCTGCAGTCAGTTGGGTGTGTGATAGAAGTTGAATCATCCCCAGAATCCCGTTCAGAGATGTGCGGATTTCGTGACTCATTTGGGCTAAAAATTGCCCTTTTTTTTCATTCGCGTTTTTCTCTTTCAGTGCGAGTTGACGGGCCTCTTCGGTTATCTGCTTCAATAACCGGTTGGATTGGTTGAGTTCGGTTTCCGCACGTTTTCGACCTTGAATATCATAGAATGAGCAGAGAAGGCAGATGACACCGTCCGGATCTTTAATCCCCGCCGCGGATAGCTGGACCCATACGGGAGGCTCCTTTTGACTCTTAAGTCGCGTTTCGAAGCGTGCCGGTTCGTTTTTTGGAAAAGTCTCGAGAGCTTGTTCGAAGGCTCGGACCTCTTCCTCATACAAAAAATGCCTAACGCTTTTTTCGGCAATCTCATCCGGCGAGTCGCAACCCAACAGCGCCGCGGCCTTCGCATTCGCCTTGAGGACTCTTCCTGAAAGGTTGAGAACCATCATCGCTTCGGGAGCGTCTTCAAAGAACGAACGAAAGAGCGCTTCATTTTTTCGCGCCGCGTCTTCCGTCGTTTTATGAACGTCGCGATCGAGAGCGAAACCGATGAAGGTATCCGGATCGATGCGCAAAGTGGTCGCTTCAACCCAAAGAGCCTTCCCGCCCTTTTGTTTCAGAAGGATCTCCCGCACGCTCTCTCCTTTGTCAATCAATTCTTCGAAGGAGGCGAATCCTTTGATATAGTCTGTTTCGAATAAGAAAGCCAAATAGTTCTTTCCGCAAATTTCTTTATCCAGGAAACCGGTCATACGGCAGAAACGATCGTTCACGTGGAGGAAGACCCCGTTGCGGTTCAGGATATATACACCGTAAGGAGCCATCTGGAGGTAGTTTCGGTATGTCTCTTCGCGTTTTTCCAAACTTCGCTTATCCTGATCGGAAGTCTGTTGTCTCTGTAAGATCAAACCGATGCCGACGGTAGCCAAGGGGTAAATCAGCAGGATAGTGGCGCCAGTTTTTTGCCACACTTCCCAACCGGCCGTACCCGGGAGCGTAAACATCCAGCACGTCCAGGTAAGGCAGAAATGTTCAGTGGGGAGGACGGAAGCCCACCGGGGAAAAAGTCAGAACCCCGTAGCTTGGACAGCAGGCAGGGAGGAAACGAACTGTCTGGAGTCTGTTGACAAAG
>JAAYCF010000187.1 GCA_012744415.1 Thermotogaceae bacterium | reverse complement strand
CCGAGACTGGCCTACCTCGAAATCCCGTTCATTCATCAGATCCCCTATCTGGGATCAGTTTTAAGCGGTTATCGCCTGTTGGACTACCTGGCGATCGGGGCGGTCTTCCTATGCGCTTTCATCCTTTATAAAACCCCTTATGGTTACCATCTGCGCGCAGTAGGAAAAGATAGCAAGGCGGCGCAAAATGCCGGCATCTCCGTCTACCGGCATAGAATGCGGGCGCTCGTCCTGAGCGGCGTTTTTTCCGGACTGGGCGGTTGCGCGCTCTCACTCCCCTTACAAACCTTCGTCGGAGGAATGACGAACGGCAGAGGATGGATTGCGTTGGTAGCGGTGATCCTGGGGAGGGGAAACCCGATAGGCGTTTTCTACGCTTCTCTGATCTTTGGCTCCGCCTCCGCTTTAGCTAATTGGCTTCAAGCCAGCGTGTCAATGTCTCCGAAACTTCTGATGGCTTTGCCGTTCCTGATTACGCTGTTGTTTTTAGTGGTAAAAAAGAATAAATTAGAGGAGGGTGTCGGGAGATGAAAGGCATTTTGCCGGAAGAGATCGATCTTGTCGAATCGATGAGTGACCATCTCACCCGAACATCGAATCAGAACACCGACTTGTTGTCCCCCTCGGATCCGCTCCGTTTCGCGAATACCTTCGAGCGATTCGAGCGGATAATTCATTTCACATAAAGGATGTACTGGCTTTGTTAGAATTGTACGGCACCATCGATATCGGTTCCACGAACTGCAAAATCGGGGTTTTCAATGAAAACGGCCGTCTCGTATATCGTGACAACGATCCGTTGTCGACCCAGGTTTCAAACGGAAAGGAAGAGATCGATCCATACCGGATCTGGAAGGCCGTTTCGACAATGTGTCGGCGGCTTCCCGAAACGATCAAGGAACAAATGAAAGCGATTTGCGTCATCGGGCAGGGGCCGACGATTATACCGGTCGACCGGTCCGGGAAGCCTCTTCATCGTGGGGTCACCTGGTTGGATGGGCGTGGTAAAGAACGGATACCGGCCTTGATCGACCAAGGGGTCGACCCGCAACTCGCGGCGGGTTTATCCATACTGGAATGGCTTCAGAAAGAGCTGACCGAACCCGCCTTTTTGCTGCAACCGGCAGACTATATTGTCTTTCGATTATCCGGAAAGTTAGCGAATATGTCTTTTCCCTACGTCGGGTACCTTCCCTGGAGCGAAGAAGCTTTGGAAGAAAGAGGATGGTCCAACGCTTTTCTGGTTCCTGAACTTATCGAAACCGGCCGGCCACTTTCGTTTGTAAACCAGGAGGCCGCGGCCGGTCTCGGATTGACGACACAAACGCTCATCACCTCCGGCGCCCCCGATTTTGTTGCCGCCCTGATCGGCACGGGAACAGTGGAAAACGGATTTTTGTGCGACCGGGGGGGTTCTTCTCAAGGTGTGACACTTTGTTCGGGAACGAAAGCCTTTCCAACAGGCTTAATGACGACACCATTCTTTACTCCCGGCCTTTGGAAGATCAGCGGTATCATGAACACAACCGGAATAGCCGTAGAGTGGTTTTGTAAAAAGGTCATCCGGCAATCGTTCGAACTGTCTCTGGAACAGGCAGCGGATAAAACCACGCCTTCAAAGATCCTGTTCCTGCCGTACTTAAGCGGAGAACGTTGTCCGCATTGGGATAATCAAGCCAAAGGCGTCTTCTGGGGGCTTTCTCTCGATAGCGATGCAGAACGTATGACCCTTGCCGTCCTTGAAAGCGTGGGATATGCAATGGCGGACGCGATTGAACGGATGGCGCGCGCCGGTTGCGAGATTAAAAGGATTCGGACAACCGGAAAACAGGCGCTCAGCTCGTTCTGGAACCAGATTAAATCCGATATCCTCGGGAAACCGGTAGAGGTGCTGGAAATCCAAGAGTCCGAACTGTGGGGAGGGGCGTTACTATCGATGAAAGCGATTTTCGAGAAGGATTTGACGCTCCTTTGCCGAGAAAAGACGCGGGTTGGTTGTACCTTTTATCCGGACTTACAGAAAAACGCCCTCTACGCTGAGCTGTTAAAAATATACCAAAATTTATACGCGGCCAATAAAGCCTTGTTTTCGCAATTCGACAAGATAGGTAAACGGCCATGAACATACATATTCGCAGAAAGGAGAGAGACGATGTCGTTTTTAGCGAATGGGAAGATCCTCGTAATCGGATCTGTCAACATGGATTTGGTGATGCGCATGGCACGCGCGCCTCAAATCGGGGAAACGGTCACCGCTGATACGTTTCATACCTTCCCGGGAGGAAAAGGAGGAAACCAGGCGGTCACGGCATCACGTCTCGGGGCGAGCGTTACGATGCTGACCGTGTTGGGAAGGGACGCGTTCAGCGAAGAGTTGGTGGCATCTTTGCGCAAGAACGCCGTAGATACGGATAGCATTGAAAGAGAACCCGAAGGCTGCGCCGGTATCGCGATGATCTTCGTGGACGGAACAGGAAATAACGCGATCGCTTTTACGCCCGGCAGCAACGCCCATTTTTCAAAACACCATTTGAAGCGCTGCGAACCGCTTTTCGAGGAAGGAAAGATCCTGCTCATCACGCTGGAGATGCCGCACGAAACCATTTATGAAAGCATCTTTTTAGCAAAGCGAAAAGGAATGTTTGTCATCTTCGACCCCGCCCCGGCCGACCCCACACTCTTCGAAAAATATCCGGACCTGGCCGCCGCGATCGATATTCTTAAGCCGAACGAAACCGAGGCTTCTCTGATGACCGGTCAACGGATCAGAACACTGGAAGAAGCTTCTCAAGCGCTATTTACGCTGTCTGAAAGAGGGATCGGGCGGCCGATCATCACCCTTGGCAACAAGGGGGCCGTCACGCTGATCGATGGAAATCCCTATTTTTCACCCGCTTACCCGGTTTCGACCGTCGACACGACCGCGGCTGGCGACGTTTTTTCTGGCGCGCTGGCGGCATGTTTGGCGAAAAACAAACCGTTTGTCGAATCCTTGCGCTTCGCGGGCGCTTCGGCGGGGTTGAGCGCCACCAGACAAGGAGCTCAAAGCTCCATTCCCTCTCTGGAAGAAGTCGCCAGGTTTTTGGAAACGCATTGACGCCTTCCGTGTTTTCGCACAAGGTGTCCTGATCAATCGTGATAAACCGAGATAAAAAAACCGCGTAACGCGGTATTTAGATGGAAGGTGTGCAATATGCGTCCTGACGGGAAAAGAGTTAAAAATTTGAGCGCGATCCAACGGATCACGCCTTACCTGATGAAAACCAAGCACGAGTCTTTAGTCTATTTCAACCAAATCGTGGCAGTAAATGCGGCTTTTGACTTGGTTGCCCGATTGAATCGCGAAAGCGGAAAAAAAGAGTATACGCTTTTTACCGTTATCCTCACCGCTATGGTCAGGATCGGAAAAGAGTATCCGGAATTAGGACGTTTTTTCGTCGGAAAAAGACTGTACGAAAGAAACGAGATCGTCTTCTCATTCACCGCAAAAACCTCTCGGGAAGAGGATTCAAAAACGGTTGTCGTTAAAGTTCGCTTCTCGGGCAATGAAAAAATGAAGGATGTGGCGGAGAAAATCAACCGGGAAAAAGAAGCGATTAATACGGCAAGCGGTGACACAGCCGGCGATTCAGACAGAATCTTGCGGCTCTTTTTCACTCTTCCTTCGTTTATCCGATCTTTGTTCTTCACCCTCCTAAAAGGGCTTAACTTGTGTAATGGCCTACCGAAAAGCATGATCGATTCAGATCCGTTTTTTACTGCCTGCTATATCGCGAATTTAGGCAGTATCGGACTCGGAGCTCCCTTTCACCATCTATACGAATGGGGAACGGCCTCTCTGTTCCTGGCAATCGGAAAGGCTTATGCCTTGCCTGTTCAGACGGCCTCGAAAGAATTGGCTTTCGCGAACGTGATCGATCTGCGCTTTACGCTTGACGACCGAATTACCGACGGTCTTTACTGTTCAAGGGCGCTTGAGAAACTCAAATACTTAATCGAACATCCCGAAGAACTCTTATAAGGAGAAAATACGATGTACGAAGACAAACCTTGGCTGGCTTTCTACGGGAAGGCGCCCTCCCATCTTGAATACGTAAGGGGAACCATGTATGAGGCGGTTAAGAGAACGGCCGAAAAATTCCCGGAAAAGATCGCATGCGAGTTCCTGGGGAGAAAAATCCGGTACCGAAATTTGATCCGGTTAATAGATCGCTATGCTGCGCAGATGGAGAAGGAAGGTATAACCGAAGACGATTGCGTCACGATTTGCCTACCCAATTGCCCCAGCGTGATTTTGATGGTCTACGCGATGAACAAAATCGGCGCCGTGGCGTCAACCATACACCCGCTATCCACCCCGCGAGAGATCCACCATTACCTACTGACCAACCGAAGCGCTTATGTCATGACCGCTGACCTTCTGTGGAAAAAGTTCGAACAGGCGATTGATGGAACGCGAGTGAAAACCGTTTATCTAGTGAAGGTGACAGAAGAGATGGGTTGGCGCGCGAGAATCGGCGCATCCTTTCTCCCGCGCTTCCGGTTGAAAGACAGACCGCAAAGCAAGACCTTCGTATTCTGGAATCCCCTCGTTCGAAGAAAACCTGTTTCCTTGCCCACGCCTCAAGAGAACCGTAAAGATCGGACAGAAAATTGCGCAGTCATTTTGTTCAGCGGGGGGACCACCGGAGAACCGAAAGGCATCATGTGCTCTAATTTCAGTTTTAACGCGCTGGCCCAACAAGTGGGAACGCAAGGGGATACCGAGAAAGGCGGAAAAATGTTGACGATCCTACCAAACTTCCACGGCTTCGGTTTAGGTGTTTGTATCCACATGCCCCTCTTCTGGGGCGGGACCGTCATCCTCGTCCCCAATTTCGATCCCCGAAACACGGTTCGACTGATAAAGAAAAAACGGCCGGAGTACTTCGCGGGTGTACCCAAACTTTTCGACTCCCTTCTGAAAGTCAAGTCCTTTCATCGCATCGACCTGTCGTGCTTCAAAGGAGTCTATTGCGGAGGAGACAGCCTTCAGGAAAAAACCGAAAAAGCCTTCGCGCAAGCTTTGCGGAAATGCGGAAGCGAAGTTCGCTTAATGGAAGGCTACGGGTTGACTGAATCGCTAACCGCCTGCATGTTGATGCCCCGGTCGTTGATCAAACCCGGTAGTATCGGTATCCCCTTCCCGGATGTCTCGGCTAAAATCGTGGAGCCTGGAACGGAAAAACCTATTCCAGTAGGGCAGGAAGGGGAGATTTGTCTCACGGGTCCGACGCTCATGATCGGTTACTACAACAATCCGGAAGCGACAAAAGAAGTTCTATGGCAACATTCTGATGGACAGGTGTGGCTTCATACCGGGGATATCGGAAAGATGGATTCGGACGGCTTTTTCTACTTTCGCTACCGTCAAAAGCGGATGATCAAAATCGCCGGTTTGGCCGTTTACCCCTCCCAAGTCGAAGAGCTTTTAAACACGCACCCCGATGTGCTGGAATCCTGCGTCATCGGCGTTGGAAAACCCGACGAGCCTAAACAACTCAAAGCCTTTATCATTCTGAAAAAGAACGTTACGCCCGAACTGGAGCCGGCAAAGCGCGAGGAGCTGCTACGTTTTTGCGGCGACCATTTGATCAAATGGAGTTGTCCCAAAGAGATCGCGTTCCGAAAGGAATTTCCAAAAACCTTAGTCGGAAAGGTCGCTTACCGCGAGTTGGAGCGAGAAGAACAAAACCGGGACGCCGAAAATGCCTCGAGTTAATATGGGATGGATCCTTCCGGTCCGGGCGCGTTCCTTCTTTCCATTAAAAAACAAACCCTGAAGGAAATTGGTCATCTGCCATCGGAACACCTCCGTCTGATTATGAAAATATCGTAAAAAATCAGGATATCATTCGCATTAAATAATCTTGTTTTTTATGTGATACCCCTCCGAATAATGGTATAATT
>JAAYCF010000186.1 GCA_012744415.1 Thermotogaceae bacterium | reverse complement strand
TAAAGTAAAAAAACCGCGACCCCGCCGATGGTTACGCTCAACAATTCAAATGTAAGACTGCCCGAAAACGTATTCACCGTCGCAACAACGAACAGAATAACGACACCGATTGAAAACCGGATAAGCGAATAACTAACGGGATACACCTTCCGTGAGATGAACGTTCCGACATAAAAGAAAACAATATAGGCAATACCGGTAGAGACAGCGGCGCCTTTCGCGCCATAGAGGGGAACGAGAAGCAAGTTACCGACGAAATTTACGCTCGCCGAAATCAACGTTACGAACAAATGCCAATAAGTCCGTTTTTTAAGATTGATCCCCATCGCCGTCACCTGAGATACTGTCAATGCGAGGGGGGAAAAGACCATAAACGGCATGGTCTTTGCCGAAGGAAGATAGGCGTTGTCAAAGATCAGAACGATGATATCCTTACACGCGATCGAGAGGAACGATACCAAAAACATCCCTCCGGCGATGGTCTTCGCGACGCGGGAAAAGAAAACCTTGCTGTCTTTATTTTCGTACTGTTCATACGCCACGGGCGCCCAAAACATACCAAAACCGACTTGCATCAAAGATAACGCGATCACGATTTTTTGTCCGGCAGTGTAGAGCCCGATTTCTTCAAAGGAAGTGTAGGAGCGCAACGCCAGCTTATCCATCGAACTTAAAAGCCAGTAGAGGATGCTGGCGGGAATAAACGGGAGACCGTATCCCAGGATTTCTTTGATTTTCGGGATCGACAAAGGACAACGCTTTACCCAGAATTTTAGTTCTAATAGGAAGGAAAGAGCGAAGACGCAGAGGCTGCTGACGAACGCTCCGAAAATGACCGCCAAAAAGCTTTTTTCGACGGTAAGAGCGAAAAAAACAATCCCGCCGCTGTTCGCGAGTGCCCAGACAATACGAAGCGCGGAAAACGCTAGACCACGTTTCTTCATCCGTAACACCAAAACGGAAAACCGCTCGAAAATCGAAATAAAGAGGTTGAAAGAAAGAAGGATCACGACGAGACTCTGATCGATTCCTCCGAAGAGACGCGATACTTCAAACCGGCAGCAAACTAAAAACACAGTGACCCCGCCGCAAAGAAACAAAGGCGGGATGATCGCATTCCACAAAAGGCTCGGTCTCCTTTCTTGATCCGTTTCATAGAACATTCGAATGAAACTTTGATCAGCTCCGGCAAGAACGCCTATCATCGCCAGGTTGAGGACTAACGTGTACAGAGAAGCTTTCCCGAACTCGGAAGGAAGGATCAGGTACGTCGTGATCGGCGTGGTGAAGAAAGAAATTGCGGCGGAGATCCATGAACCCGCAGAAAACTGGAAAAACGATTTAATCATCGAATGATACATGCCGCCTCCATACCTCGCCCTTCAGAGCGCCCCTTCACTGCCAACCGTCAGTATTTATTTCTGGTTTTCGTCGCATTTCGTATTGGAACCGGCGATAAGTCACCGCCAATCCTTCTTTTAAATCGATTCGATGACGCCATCCCATTTGCCGGATTCGCGAAACGTCCAGCAGCTTCCTTTCGACTCCGTCGGGTTTTGTGCCGTCTTAACGGATTGGTCTGCCCTCCAAAAATGAGACAAAATATATGGTACACTTAGTTAGGGAGGCGAACGAATTTGACCGGACAAAAATATGCAATAGAAAAAATTATTCAGATTCTTTCGGAAGCCAAAATGACTTCCGTTTCTGCCGTTTGCAGAAAATATGATC
>JAAYCF010000185.1 GCA_012744415.1 Thermotogaceae bacterium | reverse complement strand
CGATAAGTATCGATCACCGGTAAGTCCCACCATAACTGGGATTTTTGCCCGAAAACGACTCCGATGTGTTCTACGTATTGTTTTCTATTTTTCCAAGGGCAAAATCCGTCCACGCTCACCGATCCTTCTTCGGGAACGATGACACCGGTCAGAACTTTCACGGTCGTCGATTTGCCCGCGCCGTTGGGTCCGATATAGCCTAAGAACGCCCCACGTTCCACGGAAAAGGAAAGATGATCCAGCGCTTGAATCCTCTGCTTTTCCCGAAACAGGCCTCTTCGCTTGTAGACGGTATAGCGTTTTGATAGATCCTTCACTTCTATCATCTCGGTCCTCTCTTTCCCGGTGTCAGGTTCCGGTGCTGGTATAATGCCTGATTCCACACTTCCAAAGGCATAGGCAAACGGGAAATAAGAGCAGGATGCTGATGAACGGGGAAAACAACGCCCACCGGTTTCCGGTTTTACCGAAAAGGTAAAGCAGAGGAAAGTAACCGACCGTTCCGAGCGGGATGATATAGGTTAGCAAATGCCTAAAGAAGGTTTCAAAGATTGACAGCGGATAGATAGCGGCGGTACGCATCGAATAATAAGCCAAAACGTGAAGTTCCTCGTTCTTAATTGTCCAAAAGGCCACAGAAGCTAAAATCCAATTGATCTCCGCTTGAAGGAGAAAGGAGCAAACCGCTAAAACAAAAACCCACACGGGCAAGAATGTATGACAAGAATGAACATTTAAAACACCATAGATTCCGATCGCGAACGCCTGACCCACGTTAGCGATTCTTCTAAAATCGACTTTTTGAAGGAAAAGAAGAATCAAGGGCGAAACCGGTCGAATCAGAATTAGGTCGAACCGGCCGGTCACCATCTGATACTCGAAGTGTTCGAACCCGTATCCGAATAACTTGAAAAATCCAGTTCCGGTTTCGACGACACTGTAAAGGAGAGCGAGTTCCGCGATATTCCATCCGCCGAGCTCTTTGAACCGTAGGATCAAAAAGGAGAGGAGGAGGAAATCCGCGGCTGTATAACCCGCATTGATCACGATGCTGACGATGAAATTGACACGATACTCCGTCTGAGTTCTTAGACTCGCCCGCAACAAAGACCAAAACGCGCGAAGGTTACCCACCTTGTATCACCGTCTTCTTTAGTAGAGAACGGGTCAACCCGGAGCAGATTCCATACAGCAGGACCATCCACAGCAGCTGCAGAGCCAGGCTGCGTAGGACCGGGATCTTTCCCAGGTAAATCTGCGCGGGGATATAGTTGGTACAGGCGAAGGGGGTCAACGGCATGATCTGTTTGAGCATTCCCGGATAGTATTCCGCGGGGAGGTAGTATCCGCTGAAAAAGGCCGTGAGAAAATAATACAGGTTTCTCCCTGCCGTATCGTCCAGGAAAGCGATTGCCCATAACCCGATTCCATAGTTGATAAAGAAAGAGATGATGAACGCGAAGAACAGGGAAATGAAAAACGGGAGGACGCAAGCGAACGTAGGCAATTCCAACCCGATCAGCAGGTAACTGCCGATGAAAATGGGGAGACTCCGATAAAGAAAGTTATACCATGCCGTACCGGTTACTTGGCCAAATGAAAGAGCGATCAGACTGACGGGACGGACGAGATCGAAAACGATATCTCCGGATCGGATTTTTTCCGGAAGATAGGCTCCTTTCGGAAGAAACATTGTCACCCACAGAATCGATTGGTTTACCAGGACATACGTCACCATACTCGAAGCGTTCGGCCCGTCTTTTAGCAGTGCTTTCCAGATGCTGGAGGTAATATAGCCAAACAAAAGACTGCCGATCGAGTTGATCAGGTGGTTGGCCCAGTACAGGCGGTTTTGTCTAAAGGAAATACGTGCGAAGATAAAGGTTTTCAAGATCAGTCTCCTTGAAATAAAAACGCTCGATTATAGCATAAGCCGGACATCCGCGGGGTTTATAACAATCTTCGCTGCATCCTGGGATTGAGTGCGTACGATAACCGTGGCCGATAAACTTTCTCTTCTTTCCTGTGCTATAATCCTTTTGTAAGCGCATCCATCTCCAAATAGAAACCCAAAGAGTCGAAAGGAAGCCATGCGATACCGTTTTGTATTTTTTTGCTTATGGATAGCCATCGTTTCTATGAGCTTTTCCTTACCACAGGTCCGATTCGTGGGTGATCTCTCCTACGTGCCTTTCGAGATACTCGAAGAAGACGGGGAGGCAAAAGGTTACTTCGTCGATTTTTGGCGTTTGGCCGGAAAGAAGGCCGGTTTCACCCTCACTTATGAGATGGAGAATTGGAAGGACGCCCTCGAAAGGTTCGAGAAGGGAGACTTCGATGTGGTTGGCGGGATTTTTTTTTCCGAAGAGCGGGGCGAAAAATACCTGTTCACGAAACCTTACTATGAAATCCCGACCTCCGTCTTCTATCATCATCACATCGCGTCAATCATAAGCCTTCGGGATCTTCAAAAGTATCGGATCGGGGTGGTGGAACAAGACTACTCGCAGGAGTATGTGGAACGGAATATCGACAAGGCCGATGTTGTCTTATTTCCTACGACGGAAGCGTTGGTTTCGGCCGCAGTAGCAGGGGAAATCAGCGTCTTTCTCTGTGACGAGCCGGTCGCGCTATATTGGCTCAACCTCTTCGCAAAAACGAAAGACTTCAAAATTTCACCTCCCTTCTATAAAAACTTCGTGTATGCGGCCGTAAAGCCAGATCAAAAGGAACTGCTCGACCTGCTGAATCGCGGGATCGATCTGATCACGGAAGCGGAGCAATCGGCCATAAAAGATGCCTGGTTCGGATACCCTGAGGGGGATCCAATCCCGTGGGGTGTCATTTCCAGCATCTCCTTAATCGGTCTGGGGGCTCTCATTTCCGTATTCTTCTGGAACTTCTTTCTACGGCGGCGAATCGAAGGGGCGACGCGGACCATCCAGGCTCAAAACGAACAATTGGCGAGGCAAAACGAGGTATTAATCGAAAATGACGAGCAGATCAAAGGAGTCAATCAACAGCTCTTGGCGACTACAACGGATTTGGAAAACTCTCTTCTCCAAGTGGAGAATTTAAACGGAACGATGCTCGAGCTGATCGATCTTTCGAAACTGTTGTCCGAGGCGGCGCAAGGGAAAGATCAGACCTTTTTCGAAAAATTGTTGAACACCACGTTAACGGTGATTCCCAATGCGGACTACGGGAGCGTTTCACTCTTTGACGGGGAGGATTGGCGGTTCGTTTACGCGGTCGGACACGACCTGGAAAACTTGAAAAAGTTGAAACTGAAAAAACACCAGTTTACCTTGGAGGGAAAGATCTCCGTTGTCGAAGACATCATCGCCGACAACCGGCCTAAGATGAACGAGACGGAGATCGAAAGACTGGCGCAGTTCACGAAACCCATCGTCCATTCCATCACGATCGGGCTTTTCATTGGGGAATCCCTAGTCGGGGGTATCAGCATCGATATTTCGGCGGATTCCGACAAACGGTTTACCGAAAGAGATACTGAAGTCGCTCAGGCTTTGTCGAATCTGGCCTCGGGCTTTCTCGCGATGCAACGGTATACGATCGCTCAAGGGAAGTTTCAGAAAGATTTGTTGATGGGGATGATCAAGATTTTGGAGATCTATGACCCCTACACGAAAGGCCATTCAGAAAACGTCGCCTCTCTGTCGGCGCGTTTTGCCGAAGCGTTAGGCATCGCGGCGGACTTGATACAGCGGATTTACTGGGCGGGTTTGGTTCACGATATCGGCAAGATCCTGGTATCGATGGAACTGTTAGGCAAAACGGGGCAATTAACCCCGCCGGAGTACCAAATCATACAGAAACACCCGGTATGGGGCGCAGAAGTGCTTCAAAGTTCGGAAGAACTGAGTGATATTGTCCTCTACGTCCGGCACCATCACGAACGGTGGGACGGAAGCGGGTATCCGGATCGATTGCAAGGGGAATCCATTCCTTTCGTATCCAGGATCATTTCTTTAGCTGACTCTTACGACGCGATGACTTCCGATCGTCCGTATCGCAAAAAAAAGACGGTCGAAAGCGCTCTGGAAGATATTAAATACAACTCGGGCAGGCAGTTCGACCCGTCTTTGGCGAAAGCTTTTTGCGCAATGATTGAGGCCGATCTAACGGAACAATCGGTAGGATAAAAGAACGGTTCCGGCTATTTGCCCATCCGGACCTTTCGGTTAAGCTCAATGAACTTTTCGTCACCCTCTGTCGATTTGACACGCACTGTTTTGGTGTTTAAGTCGTGATAGGTGGTGATCTTTCGGATCGTATTGCTGGGAGACCGAATAGCCAGCGATTCAGTGATAGCCTTGCCTTTCACGAATCTGACACCATTGAGAAAGTCGCCCGTTGTGACACCTGTCGCGGCGAACAATACATGCTCCCCGCCGACGAGATCGTTAGTGTGGTAAACCTTCTCAAAATCCCACCCTTTTTCTGTGAGGGTATTCTTTTCCTGCTCGGAAGAAGGCCAAAGTTTCAACTGCAACTCGCCTCCCAACGTTTTCAGGGCGGCGGCGGCGAGAATGGCCTCCGGAGAACCGCCGATTCCGACATAGATATCGGCCTCGCTGTCCGGCGTCGCGGTTGCGATCGCTCCGGCGATATCCCCGTCGGTGATGAGTTTGATCCGTGCTCCCACGGATCGGATTTCTTTGATCAATCCCTGATGCCGATCCCGGTTGAGTACGACCACGTTCAAATCCCCGATTTTTATATTCAGGATGGCGGCGGCTACTCTAAGATTCTCACGTATGGAGGCGTTCATATCCAATTGACCTTTCAAATCGGGGCCTACGGCCAATTTGTAAGAATAAAAGGTTGGCAACGGGCAAATCTTCCCTCTCTCGGCCACCGCGATCACGGCGATCGCCCCCGGCAATCCATAGGCGACGAGTCGCGTCCCATCGATCGGATCTACCGCGATATCCATTTCAGGAGCCGTCCCTTCCCAACTCCCCACTTCTTCACCGGTATAGAGCATCGGGGCTTCGTCTTTTTCCCCTTCGCCGATCACGACGGTGCCGCGTATGTTGATATAGTCCAGCATCCCCCGCAAAGCGTCAACCGCAGCTTTATCGACCGCTTCTTTGTCGCCGAAACCGGTGTAAAGGCTGCTCATCATCGCCGCCGCTTCGGTGACGCGAATCAGATCCAGAGAAAACTCAGGGTACTTTTCTTTGCTCATCTTCTCTCCTTTCGAACCGCAAAAAGAAATTTGGTTTACCCGATACCCGTTTTTTAATAGGCAAGCGCAAAAGCGATCAAAAAGCTGACGATCGGATTTACCCGAATCAGAACGATGACGGGATCGGAAAAAGGGGTCTTTGTGGGAGGCTTAAGTCTTCCAGATGTGGTCCTCCAGCGAACGGACCCGAATCTCCATGTCTTTCACTTTAAGGGAAAGTTGATGGAAATCGCCCGCCTTTTCTTTAGAGGCTTCAGCCCTTCGTTTTCTTTGAAACAGCCATTGAACGCACGTAGATAGAAGCAATCCGATTATGATTCCCCAAAAAACATCCATCGCAATCACCCCGAAGAAATTACCTAATTGTACCACGAACGGGCAGGAAATATACGGATCGTTAGGATCGTGCCGATAAAATGATATAATTCTTTTCGAGGAGCGAAGATAATGAGAATCGAACCACCCGACAATCAAATTAACGATAAAAAAAAGGCGGGGAAGGTTAAGTCCAAAGGAAAAAAAACCTATACCAGCGAACCCTATGAACAAGACTGGACGGGGTTTATAGACGTTTTAGGGAATATCCAGTTGGATCAGGCCGAAGAAGAAGCGAAAAAAAGTTTGCAGGAGGTCTTGAAAGCGGGAAACCGGTTTTCACGTTCCCCTACCAACCGCAATTTCCAGGCCTATCGCGATGCGATGAAAAAATTCCTTCGATATATCGAAAAAGGCCTTTACCGTATTCGGGAGGATGTCGGCGTTACGGTGGACTTTCCGAAGCTCTATATGGTGGCGGATATCGTGGATGAGAAGATGCACCAGATCGCTTCGCTCTTGATGAAAAATGAAAAAAACACCTTACAATTCGCCGGAAAGGTGGAAGAAATCAACGGTCTTATCCTTGATCTGTATCGATAGCCTATGGGGAACTCTCTGATTGCGGAACGGTATGCGGATACCTTAGCCTTTCTCGAGAAGACTTGCCGGTCGCTCGATAGCCTTTCTGTTGCATTGCGGTGTGACGATCCGTATTTGGCTTTCCTCATTCTACAAACGTTCTTAGAGAGATTTGAGGCCCGCTCCTGGGAAAAGATAAGAAATAGCAATGACTGTATGATCCTGGGCGAAGAGGAGAGTATTAAAATCGACGATGTGCGGAGTGTCTTTCACTTTTCGGCATTGAAAGGCAGTGACTGTTCCCGCAAATACATTGTCTTTCAGCGGCTGGACGAGTTGAATGTGTACGCCGAGAACGGGTTGCTGAAGTTGTTTGAAGAACCGCCTGCCAAGAGCTGTTTGTTCGCGACCGTCTCCTCTTGGGAGCGCCTGCTGCCCACGGTGCGCAGCCGAATGCTCAAAATCGAAGCGCCGGTTCGGCTCCACGAAGCAGCCTGCTTTGGCGCCATTCCTCCGGAATGGCGATGGGTTTCGAAGCGGCGCGCAAGATTCGCGTTGGCGATGCTGAACGCTAATCCGGATCAGCTTAACGAGATTTTGGAATTTACGAGGAGCCTATCGTTGACGGAGCTGTTGGAAAATTACGCAGCCTTTTGTCAGGAAAAAACGCCGATCGTTTTCGAGCGGTATTTTAAACCGCTAAAAAACACTTTAGGCGAAGAACGCCCGGCGCCGTCACCTGAACCTGACGGTATACCTGAAAAAGGGATCAACGCTTTTGTGTTGAAAGAAATGGTCGCGCTCATCCTTTCAGAAAAAACCCTTGTGTCCCTTTTCGAAGAAGGGCACTTACAACCGTTGCAGGACTGGGTATTCCGGCAAATGACCCAATCCAAGAAGCAATGGACGACGAAGCATTGGACAGCGTTCTTAAAAGGTTTCGGAAAAACCGTGTGGTCTCTTTTCTACGATTGTTATCGGCATGAAATATCAATGGATTGGGAAAAGATCGGTTATCCCGCTTTGAATCGGTACTGGCTGCAATCCGAAACGAAGGTGTCGGTGCCGAAATTGATCGCGTGGATGGAATGGATGAGTCAGATGGAAGACAAGGAATGGGTGGTGTACCATCCGGAACTCAGCCTCGATCGACTGATAGAGGGATTGGAAGCGACGCAGACGCTCCAAAAAAAACTATGAACAAGAGGGATAGAGATGGCATTGATTGCGAAAGTATACGCGGTAGAGTTTCTACCGTTCGGAAAACTAAACTACTTTTCTTATGAGGGGGAGTTGAAACCCGGAGATCACGTGTTGGGTATGAGTTTCTTCGGATTGGAAGCCGGCGTTGTGGTTTGGGGACCCAGAGAGATCGACCTTGAAGAGAAGGAAATCGAAGTGAAGGGATTGCTTAGAACCTTTACGCAGGAGGATTTCCTTCAGCACGAAAAAAACGTGCATGATTCGGAAGAGGCCTTTCGCGTTTGCAAAGCCAAGATTCGCGCGCTCGGGTTGCCGATGAAGCTGTTGAAAGCGGTTTATATGTTTGATCGCGCCAAACTGCTGTTTTACTTCAGCGCGGAAGGCAGAGTCGATTTCCGTGAACTGGTGAAAGAGTTGGCCCATACATTTAAAATTCGGATCGAGCTGCGTCAGGTGGGAGTCCGGGACGAGTTGAAGTTTATCGGTGCGCTCGGAATGTGCGGGCAAATCGTTTGTTGTCGGCGGTTCCTGAGAGATTTCGAAGCGGTCACGCTTAAAGATGCAAAAAAGCAGCAACTGATGATTAATCCTTCGAAGATATCCGGCCAGTGTCGTCGCCTGCTGTGCTGCCTGCAGTACGAGACCAATATCTACGACGACATGATGAAGGGCATACCTGGGCAAGGCAGTATCGTAGAATTCGAAAACAAGGTTTGCAAGGTCTTAAACAGCAACGTTTTCACTAAGATCGTTACGGTACAGAACGATTCAGGGCAAACCGAGATGATTCCCTTTGACTTCTTTTTATCCAAGAAACCCAGAATATTGATCGAAGTGTCCAGTTCCGAAGAGGACAACTTGGAGGTCATTCCAGATATCGAAGACAACTGACATGAAGCAGGCGAGCGCCAAACGGGCGACTGAACGATTCGAGCATTACTATACGGAAAAACCGACTTCCCCGCTGGAAGTGAGGCATACCTTATTCAGGACGAAGAGCGGTATCGAGATTGCTTTTCAGACTCCGAGCGGTGTTTTTTCTTTCGGGCATATTGATCGGGCGACACGGGCGCTTGTGGAAGCCTTCCATTTTCGACCGGGGACTTTGTTGGATATCGGTTGCGGCTACGGCGCGATCGGCATCGCGCTCAAAAAAGCTTATCCGGCTTTAGAACTCTTCATGAGCGATATCAACGAACGCGCGGTTCGGTATGCGAAAGTGAACTTGAAGAATGCCAATATGGAAGGTACGGTGCGTCAGGGCTCGCTCTACGAACCTTGGGAGGGCTTAGTTTTCGACACGATCGTCTCGAATCCCCCGATGGCGGCGGGTAAAGCGGTCTGGACGGAACTGATTGTCCGCTCGACGTGCTTTTTGAATCCGGGAGGTTCTCTGCAAATCGTGGCTTTTCACCGCAAAGGCGGAGAAGGAGTGATGAAGACGATGAAAGCGGTTTTCGGAAACCTGGCCGTCCGGGTAAAAACCGGCGGCATCTGGGTGTATGAAAGCGTTCTGGATGTTCCGAAGCCCGAAAAGGTTTGAAGGCGGAAGGAAGGGGGAGGAATGGGAAAGGGGTTTCGCTTAGGGTCGGCTGTCGCGTTCTTGGCCGTTTTATGCGTCCTGTTGTTCTACCTCATCGATCACCGGCGCGCTTTGCAGATCGTGTTTTTATTGCCTCAAGAACTCAATTTCCGGTTTACGCCCGCAAAACCGTTCCTGTTTTCTTCCCTGGAGAAATATTTCGAGGAAAACGGCGCCAAAGTCAACCTCATCGTTCGAACCTATCGGTCGGGGGAAACGGTGGATCCTTTGTTGGAGACACTTGCCTCAGATCCGTCTCCGAAAGTGCTTTATTGGTTTGGAGATCTTTCCGAGCTGGAAGATCCGGGCAAACTGAATCTGTTTTCGCTAATTTTTCCATTGTACCCGGTCCCTCTTGAGTTGTCGGCGGCCCATCCGCAAATGCAAGCATTGTACGGATCGATGGAATCCTTTTCCAAGGCGCTTCAAAACCTTATTAAGAGCGAGAAGGCCGGACATCTGAAAATCATCGTGGATTCCCACCATGCGGTATTGGCGGAAACCATCCTAGAAGACCTCTCCGTGGACTTTCAATGGGTTCCGGTGGAGGATAGCATCGGATGGTCGCTTGGCAGAGAGGGGACTATCGATCCCGCTCAATCGCCGGAAACGCTTTTCTTATTCTTGTGCGAACCGGAATCTGTCGTGCGGATCGTACGATCTTGGAAAACCCTACCGCGAGACCGTATGATACTGGGTCCCTGGAGCATTCCTGTCGATACGCTCTATACAGACACGACCAAACTGGCGGGTATTCGCTTCCTGTCAAAACCCGCCCTCAATGAGAGCGCCGCCTCTTCTTTATCCGAACCGGTTTTTCCGTGGGTAATCTATGTGGTTGAAGCCTCGAAAGCTGTTTTCTCCGGGCATCCGACGGGGGAAAATAGTTTGGCGGGGGAATGGTATGCTGGAGCCGAACGATACTTCTCTCTCCTTCTTCAGGAACAGCGAAGCGCTCAACCGGAGTTGGGGTGGAATTTGTGGGAATACACCGGGGAAGGGTGTCAGATGAAAAAATGCTATAACCCCCTAACCGCAGATTGGGAGGAATGCCCTTGAGACCCTCGCCTTTTGCGTTGAAGCGATATATCTTGTTGTGGATAGCCCTCTATTGCGTCTTTCTGGTCCTGCTCGGGTTTTTTTTCGGCTCCTATTATTCGCGAATGATGAAAGCTCGAACTGAATCCACAGTACAAGCCTTTCCGCTTATTTTGGACAGCGTTGTCAGAGATTTAGCCGATCAAGAATCCAACCAGGGGCAGCGGCCCTACGCCTACTGGCAATGGAATGAAAACGGGTCATTGGTTTCATCGGAAATGAATACGGAAGGGGAAGCGTTGTTCATCCCTCCTGAGAATTACGAGAAGATAGAGCACCTCACCCGGAGCGCGAGCCGTTATCTATCCGATTTCGTGCAAATAACCCCGGAAGCGACGCCTTACTTCTACTACGCCGTCCTGGAGAGAGAAACGCTTTCGGTATCCGCCATCCTCGTCGACGACTGGCTAACCCGTTTGATAGGCTTATTGCCCTCCGATACCCGCGGGTTCATCGCGGATCGGCGCGGGAACGGTTTCTACTTTGACGCGGAGGGAACCCAAGAAATAGATTTTACGGATCGAAACGCCTACCTCCCGGTGGGATCCTTTATGGTGAGGTACCGAGGCGATTACTACTTCTTCAGCCGCGCTTCTTTCTCGGACCTGACCCTGATTCGTCTATTGCCTTTTAATCAAACGATACCGGCGTTATTCATCACGGCGATCATCCCATTTTTAGTCGGCCTTTTCGTGTTAGGGGGAGTCAGTTACCGTTTGAAACGGCTTCGAACGGAGCAAGAGAGCGTTTTCGGGAAGCTATTGCAGGAAATCAGCCAAAGAGCGTTCAATAATGGCGTTTCTGCCCCGCCGCATCCAAACGACCCTTCGCGGGTCCTTCGTGAAAAAATAAACGAAATCGTTGTAGAAAACATGAAGTACGAAGAAGAGGTCGGCCGCTTGACCCGTAAGTCCTCTCTCCTCAGCGAGTCGATACGAGATAACTATCAAAGCGTTACTTCCGTGAATCGGCTGTTGCAAAAGTTCGCCTTCTCAGAAGATTATACGTTACCGCGCGCGATCGATTCGGTCACCAACGTGATCCTATCAACGGATCAAACGGTAGAGAAGTGTGTCGTATACTTGAATGAAGAAGTTGTTTTTCAAAAAGGGCCCTCGCCGATGCCGGAAACCGGAAATGAGGAGATTACTATCGAACAGGGCGGCAACAAAATCAGGGTCTTGTTGAATCCTTCGGCAGAGAGCTCAGAGCGAGATTTTTCAATCAAACAAGAGGTGCTGTTGACGTTTTTATATACCACCACCATCTTGTTTCAATTGAAACGAGAGACGCAATTGGATCCATTTACCGGTTTATATCGATTCGAGCACTTCTCGCGGCTCGTACAGATCGAGTTGGATAAGGCGTATCGGTACAAGCGGCGGTGTTCCTTAGCGATGACGAATCTCCGGAACTTCCGGGTCATCAACGAGCGTTACGGGCTGAATACCTCCAACCGTTTCCTTGCGACCGTATCCAAAGTGATACGAGAGAATATCCGCCAGGGCGATTTGGCCGGGCACTATTCGGGAGACCGGTTTTTGATCTTCTTTCAGGAAACTTTAACAAGCGATAGCCGAAAAAAAATGGAAAGGCTGAAAGAATTGATCAAGCAAGCCCTTCCAAAGGACATTCTTCCCGGTCAATGGGATTTCGAGTATGGTATCGCCGAATGCCAAGAAGGTACCTTAAGCTTTACCGAACTGGTTACGACCGCTTTTAATGATATGGCGGTCAACCGGGAATGAATCGCAGAACGGAGCTTCAGGCGATGCCTAAAGCTTTTTTTATGCGCGTTTTATCGAACCCGATGATCACTTCGGACCCGATCTCGAGAACCGGAACGCCGCGTTGGCCAGACTTTCGGATCATACGCTCCGCTGCCGCCGAATCGCGAGAAACATCGATGTCCTTGAACGCGAATCCGGCCTCTTTCAGGAATTTTTTCGCCATCACGCAATAGGGGCATAACGGGGTCGAATAAACGGTAATGCTTTTATCCATCTGTATCACTCCTTTTTTTCATCATTTCGGTCTATTATAATATACCGGTGGGGGGTATGTCAAGCCTATGGATGTGTACAGCGTCGGACAATGTTTGACGATTCTTCAATCGGCTTTAGCCCAGGACGAGATTTTACAGGGCTCTCTGACCGTTCGCGGGGAGATCTCCGGGTGGAAGATCGTCCGAGGCCACGCTTACTTTTCCCTAAAAGACGCGGGAGGCATGATCAAATCCGTATACTTCTCTGTCCCCGCGATTTTGGCGGCGAAGATAGCTGAAGGAAATGTGGTGGACGCGACGGGGCAGTTTAAAATCTACGCCGAACGAGGAGAGCTGCAATTATACGTTCGGGCGATGCGCTTGCAGAATGTGGCAGGATTGCTCCAACTCCGGTTCGAGGAGTTGAAAATGCGGTTAAACCGGGAGGGCGTTATCCCCAAACCGCCGGAAGCGAGGAGAAGCCTCCCCAGTTTTCCGCGGCAGATTGGGGTCGTCGCATCCCGTAGCTCCGCCGCTTTTGCCGATATCGTGCAAACGCTGCAAAAGCGGTATCCGGTCGCCGAGAT
The DNA here is from genome assembly GCA_012744415.1 of Thermotogaceae bacterium. Lineage (GTDB taxonomy): Bacteria > Thermotogota > Thermotogae > MWEM01 > MWEM01 > MWEM01. Next base: position 1,376 of record JAAYCF010000185.1, on the reverse strand, counting down.
ACGATTGTTTCACACGGGCGTACAAGGGGAAAACGCAAAAATAGAGATTGTTCGAGCCCTGCAGGAAGCGGGCCGAAGCGCGGTTGAGGTTGTCATTCTCGCGAGGGGGGGCGGGTCCATTGAAGATCTGTGGCCCTTCAACGAAGAAGTCGTCGTTCGCGCGGTGAGAAATTGCGAAAAGCCGATCATCGTGGGTGTCGGCCACGAGATCGACCATACCCTTTCCGAATATGCGGCCGACGTCATCGCTTCCACCCCCACCGGCGCGGCGATGCAAGCGTCTCCGGATCTTCACGCCTGGATGGATCAATATCGGCAGAAGGTAGATCACGCGCGTCTAACGCTTCTTCTCACCATTCGTCGGATCGAAGAAAAGGTCGAAAATTTTGCTCGCCTGCTTCGGTTTTACCGGCCGGATCAAATGCTGTTGCGGGAACTCGAAAACGCTGAGCGGATGCGGCGTCGCCTGGCGCAATACGGGAGGAATATCTGCCAGGGGGTCGCCCGTTCTCAGGAGGACCATTTTAAGCGGATCCTATCGGTGACGCCCTTACGGCATATCGAAGAAACGACGGCAAGGTTGGACGCGCTCTATCGAATCGTGAAAGGCTTCGATCCGGGACTCGTCCTTCATCGGGGTTATGCTTGGATCGAAAAAGATGGAAAAATCATGTCTTCCGTGGTAGAATTCGGGGAAAATGACCCGTTTACGGTACGATTAAAAGACGGCAACGTAGAAGCGGTCGCGAAAAAAACGATCCCGTCAGGAGCGAAATGAATGATGAAAGAGAAGAAAACGGCCGATTCGGAAAGCGTCGAAGTCCTTTTCGCGAAGATAGAGGCCTTGATCAACGAGTTGGAGTCCGGAAAAGAACCTTTGGATCTCGTGTTGTCAAAGTTTAAAGAAGCGGTAGCGCTCTATCGGAAAGCTTCCGGAATCCTTCGCGACGCCAAGGTCAAAGTGACCGAAATCATGAAAGAGCTGGAGGGCGAGAAAGATGGAGAGCTTCTTAACGAGCTCGTCGAACCTGATTCAACAGGTCAAGACGGCTTCACCCTCTGAACTCGACCAACTCGCTACAGAGGTTCGCGCGCGGATTTTAGAAGTCGTTTCGAAAACAGGCGGACATCTCTCATCGAACCTCGGCACGGTAGAGCTGACCTTGGCGCTCTATCGGAGCTTCAATTTTCCTGAGGAAGACGTCCTTGTTTGGGATACCGGCCATCAAGCCTATACGCACAAACTGATAACCGGTCGCGCCGATCGGTTCGATACGCTGCGGCAAATGGGAGGCATTAGTGGATTTACCTCCCGCTTTGAGTCTCCTTACGACAGTTACGGCGCCGGACATGTGGGAACGGGCGTCGGGGCAGGG
>JAAYCF010000184.1 GCA_012744415.1 Thermotogaceae bacterium | reverse complement strand
GCCAGGATGACGATCGTTAGTACCCAGAGTTTTCTCAGTTCGCAGACTGTCTGTTCCGACGTCGTTCTTATGCGCCTCCCTCTTCGACAACCACGGTTTTCTCCATGATTTCATCCAAGATATCTTCGACACTTTCCCGCTTGATACGCGACTCCGTGCTTTGTATCAATCGATGCGCCAATGCCGGTTTAACCAATGCTTTCACATCGTCGGGAAGCACAAAATCGCGTCCGTCCATACGCGCCATCACCATCGAAAGCCGCATAAGGGCGAGAGAGCCCCTCGGGCTCGCGCCGAGCGCCAGTGCGGGATGTTCGCGCGTTCCTTGAACCAACGCGACGATGTATCGCATCACCGCTTCGCTAATACGAACTTTCGGAATTTCTTCAAAAAGCAGTTTTAGCTCTTCTTCGTCGACAACCGGCTGGATCTCCGCCAGGGGGTTTCCGTTTCGACGGTCAAAAAGCAGCTTCTGTTCGCTATCTGCATCAGGGTATCCCATTTTTATGCGGATGAGAAAACGGTCCAACTGCGCTTCCGGCAATGTAAAGGTGCCTTCGTATTCGATCGGGTTCTCAGTGGCGATTGTAAAAAAGTACTCAGGTAAATGCCAGCTTTCCCCGTCTATCGTTACCTGCCTTTCGCCCATGGCTTCCAACAGCGCGGATTGCGTTCTCGGCGTCGCGCGATTGATCTCGTCAGCCAACAGAATCTGAGTGAACACCGGTCCTTTTCTGAAAACAAACTCTTTTTTCGACTTATCGTAGATATTGAGACCGGTAATATCCGTCGGCAGCAAATCAGGCGTGAACTGTATTCTCCGGGTTTTTAACCCCAAAGTCACCGCCAACGCCCGCGCCAACATCGTTTTTCCGACACCCGGGACATCCTCCAACAACACGTGGCCGTGACTAAAAAACGCGCCCAACACTTGGCCGATCACCGCTTCTTTGCCGATAATCACCCGGGATATATTTTGTATCATCTTTTGCATCTTTTCTTCAAACAAGGTTAATCTCCTCCGCCTCTTCGCTGGTTTTTATATTTTGTGGCCTTTTCGACGGATATTCGTCTGCTTCGACTTCTCATTTTCCCGTCGTATACTTTTGTTCCGTCGAAAAACTTTTCCGCCGCTAAATGAGCCTTGTTTCGTTCCACCCATTTTGCCGTCTTTACCTGCGCATTGTAGAACCTTTCGACGGAATTTTCGACAATTATACGGTTACCGAATCGTTTTCGACGAGGGCGCTTTCCCTTCGTTCATGGTACTTTATATAGTTTTTCGTCGGGTTTTCGACGAATATAATAATTATCTCTAAAAGATTGTATATAAAGAGAATAGATAGTTCGTATAATCTGTCTTTCCTCTGGCAAGAATGCACAGTGTATAATCGTATCATATTTATTCCGGAGTTGGATGGATTGAAAATAAAACCGGGCGCGAAGAACCTCCGAAGTTTTTTTATACAATCGCTGAACGGAATGGCTTTAGGGCTGTTCTCTTCGTTAATTATTGGATTAATCATCAAACAGATCGGAGATTATGCCCAGATCGATCTGATCACCCGATTTGGCCGATTTGCG
>JAAYCF010000183.1 GCA_012744415.1 Thermotogaceae bacterium | reverse complement strand
TTAGCAAGCCGGGAACCGCTGTGGCCGCTATTCGCTTATGGATGTATCGTTGGGCCCTTATTCCGTTTGAATGCGCCAAACGTGTATGAGTGTCCTTTCCCCTTCGCCTCGACCGCCCTCGAAAAGGTAAAGCAACCGGTTTTTGTTATCGTAGCAGCAAGCGCCCGCGTGTTGTTTCTCCTGGGCGGAGGAGACATAATAGAGGTATTCGTCGATATTGAGATGCGCATAAGGTTGCGGTTCCCAAGGTTGGAGAACGCCCTCGGCTACTTTTGCCAGATCGTTCGGGTCATAGAAAAGGAACCAGCCTTCGAAGGTATCGCTCCACCACCCGCGGTTTTCGCAATCCAAACACGGACCCTCGGGGTTTCCGTACCAGGTGTTCCCGATGCCTTTGGTACCTACAAAGATCACCGCCTCTTTTAATCCGGCTCTTACCCAAACTCCCCCGGACCATTCATCCGAATGGGCGTATCCGTTCATCTCATGCCAAGGATCCGGTTCTCCGTTATAATAATCCGAGTATTTCAGCAATATCACCGAAGGGAGCGTCGTGCCTGCGGGGGGTGGATTACCTTCACGCCAGGGGTCAACGGCGGCGAGAGTCGGCCCGAATCCGGACCATCCTCCGTCCCGGTATCGGCCGGTCGCTAAGGCAAACCCCTGCGTATGCGCTTCAGCCCAATCTTCCGGAATCGCGAAGAGGTAATCGTTGCCGTTGTACGGATTCAATCCTGTGACAAGCCAAGGGCCTTGCGGATCGGGAGCGTCCAGTTCCGATTCGCATGCCATGTGCGTGGGATGTTCCTCTCGTAAGTGCGCTCCCCAGCAGGCGATCAATTTGCCCGTCTCCTGCTCGTTCGGCGGTGGAATAAGTTCGATGCCGACCCGTGGCATCTCTTCAATCCAAGGAAACAAATCGCCTTTTATATCCGCAAAAGGCTGAAGGACGCGCGCGGTCGGCAAGTCCGCCAGAACTTTTCCTTCCGACCGAACCGGGGCGGGGATGCCAATCTCGGAGATAAGGTTCCACACGTCGTGACCGGCGCCGAATAAAGACCCTGGAAAGCCATCGGACCTTGACCCCGGGTCTCCGTCTGGGTTAAATGCCATGGCCATTCCGCCCCATTCCCAACTTTGCGCGTCAGGGTTGCCGGGAACCCATTCCGGAGTTAAAAAGGCGCCCAGATACGCCAAATCCTCCGGCTCAACCCGCTGCGCGGACGACGCGATGGTCGTGAAGCGGTAAGTCTCCGAACGGCTTTGCTGCCCGTCGCTTTGCAAAGCGGCCACCTGCCATTGGTAACTTTGAGAAAGACTTAACCCGGTCAGGTGCGCGGAGGTCTCCGAAATATAGGACGGAGATCCAAACGTTTCCCCAATACGGGCGAAATATAGCTCGAATCCGGTTATTGAGATGGCTCCCTTAGCGGATTGCGTGAATAAGGTTCCGGGCGTCGCATTCCATGAGAACGTGATCTCGGTCGGAAGATTAACCGATTCGTTTTCTGGAGAACATAAAGCGATGTTAGGAGCGGAAAAAGCAAGGGGGGGATTGATGATTTGGCTACGGCAAGAGGCGAAGACAACGTATGATATCGCAAATAAGCATAAGATGCCAACTCTTCGAAAGCCCATAAAAGCCTCCTTCACTTCGCGTGCTTTCGGCCTTAAAGCGACAGGAATGAGGGCGCGTGAGAAACGATCTTTACGTCGCTTCTTCCCACCGGGTACAGGCGTAAGCAAGGTTCGCGCCGTCTTCATTCTGGAAAAGATGCTTCGTGTGCACCTGCGTATCGCGGTTGATTTGCGACAGTAACGAAATTTTCTCCTTCAACGCCGCCTCTTTTTTATAATGGATACGGAATTCTTTGAGTGTTCCACTTTCTGTTAAAAGAGGGCCGATCGCGTCGCAAATCCAACGCGCGTACACGACATTGTTCACGTGATTGTATATATCGATGTCCGAAGGGACGACCGTATATGTCGTTCGATACCCTTCGGTGCTCATACGTACGGGCATATCGATGGAAAATGGGGACGTTTCAGGCCTCACCCCATATAGGTCCCACATAAATTCCCTCGCTTCTGTCGCTTTCTTTGCGGCAAAATCCATCAATATCCAACGAGATTTCCCTTCAGCGATGATCATTCCGGATGCGTCTTGGATATAAAAATTGCGGTACGCATAGAACCGGTCGATCGCATGGGCGATCGTGGATACGAGCAAGCGTTCTTTATAAATAGGGAAACGCAAGATTTTCACTTGCCAGTTCACCAGAATCCATGCGATTTGGTCGAGCTTGAAAATATCGTGTTTTTGGGCGTAATAGTCCCCCGCCACCTGCGCGATCTCATTAAAATACCCCAATAAGGTGATCAGGTTCGTTTTCATCGAAAAAGCAGTATCCATATAGCGGACATCGATTTCTTTCGCGATTCTACTCTCCATGAAGGCCACTCCGTCGTCTCGGCAATGTCAGGATCATTTCCGTGTCCGCAAGCTTGCAGCTTGGTAAAACGCATTATAGCATAATCCTGCGCGACTTTTCCCCAATCGCGCATTGGGAGGTAATAAAAACGGCCGAATTTACCCTCTGAATGCTCAAGGTGGGCTGGTTGAAAGCAAGAACGGGGAAAAATAGTGTATAATAGTCCGAAATCAAATCGGTTTAACCATTCCTCTTTAGGAGGTGTTCGTGTGAGTTCTTCTCCAGAAACGCTCGCCCAATCTTCTGTTGCCAAAGAAGCGCCGGGTAAAAGCGAGCAACATAGTTTAAGAGTGGAAATCGAAAAAATGGACACGCTCATGAACTTAATGGCTGAGCTGGTCATCTCACGCAGCCAGATCAACGGCGTTCTTAAAAAGTTCTCGATTAAAGAAGTGGACGAAAGCCTGTCTCAGTTGAGCCGAATTACCCTGGATCTACAAAATATCGTTATGAAAATCCGGATGGTGCCCATTGAGACGGTATCTCAAAAGTTTCCCCGTTTAATTCGCGATTTCGGAAGGCAGAACGACAAAGAGATCAAATTCGCTATGAAGGGGCAAGATACCGAACTGGATCGGACGGTCATCGATCAGATCGGTGTACCTTTGACCGAGCTTTTGAAACTCTGCGCCACATTCGATATCGAATCGAAATCGGAACGAATGAAAATCGGAAAACCGACTGTCGCTAGCCTTTTCTTTAACGCCTACCACGAAGGAAACCATGTCAAACTGGAAATCATTTCCGACGGGTACGGAAAACCTGAAGAGCTCTTCCCATGCGAAGAGACTGAAAAGATGCAGAAAATGATAGAAAATTTAAACGGCAAGTTTATCCTCTCCGGCGAAGAGGGCAGGATGACGAAGATCACAATTTTACTGCCCCTCACCCTGGCGATTATGCAATCCTTGTTGGTCAAGGTCCTCAACAATATCTACGCGATTCCGATCGCTTCTATCGATAGCACTTTGAGTCTCCCAAGGACGGAAATCCAAAATATCCAGTCCCGGGATGTTATTGTGATTAGAGGGGACATCATACCGATCATTTGGTTGAGCGATGTCTTCGGTTTCAACTCCGATACCCAGAAAGAAAACATCCAAGTGGTCATTGTTATCGAAGGCAATAAAAAATACGGGTTCGTCGTGGACAGTCTGTTGGGACAAGAAGACGTGGTGATTAAATCGCTTGGAAAGCTCTTTTATGACGTCCGAGAGTTCTCCGGCGGCGCGATTTTAGGAGACGGCAGCATCGCGATGATCCTTGAAATCAGCGCTATCGTCAAGAATCTGTAAATAAGGGCATTATAAAGGGTATAAGGAGGAAGACCATGGCTGAAAAAAACGAGCAAGCAGTCGCCAAAAAAGAAAAGATAGAAGAAATCCTTAGTTTTTTAATCGGCAAACAGGAGTTTGCTTTTGACGTCGATTCGGTCGAACTGGTTATCGAACGCGCCGAGATCACTCCCGTTCCAAAGAGTCGAAGCTATTTAGAAGGGGTTATGAACCTTCGCGGGAGAATCGTGCCGGTCGTGGACTTAACGAAATTGATTAACATAGAAACGGAGTTGGACCAGCATTTTGAGAACGTTCTAATCGTGAAGCATGAAGGGTCTGAAGTCGGGTTTTTCGTGAACGAAGTGCGGGAAGTGATCAACGTAAAGGAAAGTGAGATCGATACCGGCGCGCGCACTGACCAATTCGACCAAAAGGTACGTGGCGTTGTCAAACGGGGAAAACGGTTGATTTTGTTTATGGATATTGACCAAATTATGAAAGCCTGTGAAGGGGAATAACACTCTTTCTTTACTTGATGATGAGGAGGCAGGTATGGCGGAGATAAAAGTGGTCGGGTTCCAAATCGGTGATGAAGAGTACGCCATCGATATCATGAAAATCGATAGCGTGACAGAGATGCTAAAGATTATGAAACTACCCGGATTGCCTGTTTTTATTAAAGGTGTCGCCAATTTGAGAGGCGAAGTGATTCCGATACTCAATACACGTTCCAAATTTGGATTGAGTCCTAAACCGGACGATTCCAAAGACAGGATTGTCATTATCCTCGTTGGTGCCAAGAAAGTTGGGATGATCGTCGACGAAGTGAAGGAAGTGTTGACGCTCCAAGAGGAACAGCTGGAAGAAACCCCGACGACTGCCGGTACATCCACAGCGCGGTTTATCAGCGCCATCGCAAAACTCGACAAACGGATGTTGATTATATTGGATATCGATAAGATACTCAGTGAAGAAGAGATCGTACGGATGGACAAAGCGCTCGAAAAAATATAGACGCGGTGCTTCTCATCCTTGAATAAAGAGCACTGTGACCCGAGTGCTCTTTTTTAATCGGCCCCAAAGCGGCGGTGCCATTACGATATCGGGTCCCTTTAAACACGTTTTTCTAGACGCAAAGATTAGAATTGCCTACGAATCCAAGAGAATTCTAAAAACTGAACAGGGGGTTACTATGGAATATCGTCTATTCGGTAAAACCGGGGTTAGCGTTTCCGTTTTGGGGTTTGGAATGATGCGTTTGCCGATTCTTAATAACGACTCGGGACAAATCAACAAAGCGGAAGCGACACGAATGGTTCGGTCGGCTATCGACCAAGGCGTCAACTATATTGATACGGCATACGGCTACCATAAAGGGCAAAGCGAAATCTTCACACGGGAGGTCTTGGGCGATGGCTATCGAGAAAAGGTTTTTTTGGCAACGAAAATGCCGACCTACCTGGTGAAAGAAGAGACCGACTTCGAAAGGTTTTTCCAGGAACAAAAAGAAAAACTCGGTGCCAATCGGATCGATATGTACCTGCTTCATACGTTGAATCAAGAACGGTGGGATTTGATCAACGACCTCAAGGTGATCGATTTTTTGGAGAAAAAACGAAAAGCGGGGGAAATACGGTTTTTCGGGTTTTCTTTCCATGATGACTATCCCGCTTTCGAAACGATCGTGAACGCTTACGATTGGGATTTTTGCCAAATTCAATACAACTATATGGACACGCAGGTACAAGCGGGACTTCGCGGCCTGCAGCTCGCTCACGACAAAGGGATGGCGGTGATCGTGATGGAACCGATCAAAGGGGGAAAACTTGCGAACCCCTCGCCCAAAATACGAAGCCTTCTATCTGAGGCACAACCGGACTGGTCGCCTGCCGAATGGGCGTTGCGATGGGTAGCGGACTTTCCGGAAGTGTCTTTAATCTTAAGCGGCATGAGTACAATGGCTCAGGCGGAAGAGAATGTAAAAATCGCCAAACAGATGAAGGCGAACGCCTTCACGGAAAAAGAAAGAGCTGCCATCGAGAAGACAGTAGCACTATTCCGAAGTTATCGCCAGATCCCTTGTACGGAATGCGGGTATTGCCAGCCTTGTCCGGAAGGGGTTCGGATCCCCGATATCTTCGCGTTGTACAACGAAGGCATGATGTACGATGCGATGGCGAGCGCCATCGCCGAATACCGCATGTTTTTTTCTCCCGACAGCAAGGCCGATCGTTGTGTCGCCTGCGGGAAATGCGAATCCTTATGCCCGCAAAAACTGCCGATCATCGAATTGCTGAAACAATGCGAAGAATCGTTGAACCCGTAAACGAAATACGTCCGAAGGGAGAGCCCTTTCATTGATTATCGGTAGAGCCGTTACGAAAAAGTTTGGAAACCTTACAGCGGTGGATCGTCTGGATCTTCACGTCCGGAGCGGAGAGATCTATTCCTTCTTAGGGCCTAACGGGGCCGGAAAAACCACGACCATCCGGATGCTGACCGGTTCGTTGCCGCCGACCTCCGGGGAGATCGAGATCGATCGAAAACAGTACGATCGAGACGAAATCGAGATAAAACGCGAGATTGGGGTTGTTCCGGATGAGCCACGCCTATACGAAAACTTGAAAGGAATCGAGTTTATCGAGTTTATCAAAGGTATCTACCAGCTAGACCCGATACAGACAGACAAACGTTTCTACGAACTGTGCGCCGCCTTCGATATCGATTTTTTGCAAACCTATATCGGCGACTATTCACACGGAATGAAGCAAAAGTTAATGGTCATTTCCGTTTTAATGAGAGAACCGAAGGTCATTTTTCTAGACGAACCGACGGTCGGGTTGGATGCCCGTTCCGCGAAAACGTTGAAAACGTTACTGGATAAGTTTCGAAATCAGGGGAGCGCGATATTCTTAACCACGCATATTCTGGAAATAGCGGAAAAGATGAGTGATCGGATTGGCATCATTCGAAAAGGGAGAATGGTTGCCGAAGGGTCGATGGAGGAACTCAGAAAAATCGGAAACAATCAAGCCCACTCTTTAGAAGATATCTTCCTGGACTTAACGGGCGGAAACACCGCTCCAGATACGCTTTGAAAACGGTGAAGACGCTTTTTACACAAGACTTTCGTCTTTTGCTTCGATATGCGTTAAAAAACAAAAAGCGGCGAAACCCGACGAAGACACGATCGGGGCGCTTATCTTCCGCCTTTTCTTCTTGGCTCGGTTACTTGTTGGCTCCGATGATATTCCTCGCCTTCCTCACTCCCGTCTATTATGATCTCTTTTCGAACCTGGCTGTTCCTCTGGCCAAGTTCGGCTGGAACTCGTCGTTTCTTGTCTCGGACGTCTTGATGGCTCCGATATTTATGGTGACCGGACTTCTCTTTGCTTTCCAGTTCGCGCCTCTTTTAGTGGTCGAATTGTTCGAAAATGATATGACTCCCTTACTGTTGACCATGCCGATTCGACGTTCTTCCATCTTCTTCGTGTCCTCTTTGAATACATTGTTAATGACAAGCTTTGGTATCGCGATGACCTTGTCGATCTCTTTAGCCTATCTCCTGCTCAATCGGGATCAACTATTATGGGGCGCGCTCGGAATCTGTCTTTGGATCTTCTTCCTGATTGCTTTGGGATTTTTGTTCGGATTTCTTCTCGCCAGACTGATCGGCAAGACCGCGGCGAAAAGGACCTCGCAGTTGATCTCTTTTTTAGTTCTGATTTTAGTGGTGATGAGCCCTTCGGTCGTGGCGCCCATCAGCGGGACCAATCCGGAAACTGTCTTGCGGTCCTTGCAAAACAGTGCCGGTTTTTTCCTCTCGCCAGGATGGCCCCACTATTGGTTTATGTCCGCCGCGAAAGGACAACCGGTGTTTTTATTCCCTTTATTGGGGATCACAACGGGCTTGTTCGGCTTTGTTTTGGTCTATGCGAATACGCTGAATTTTTCCCCCGTTCGAAAGAATCGTGAAAGAAGGAAGGCTGTCGATGGCTCCGAAAGAACGAATCGCTTAAAAGGAGGGGCCTTCCCCGTTCTAAAAAAAGAACTCAGGCTGATGTTTCGGGAGAGCGGGATCATTTGGTACTTAATCTACCCATTAGCCTTTCCGATCTTTTTGGTTTTTGGTAGATACCATCAGATGCCTTTTGTTTCTTTGCTGTTTATGATCGTCGCGACGATGTACTCCGGAATGGTGTCGGTGATGATGATGATTTCGGAGAAAAAAATATGGCCGATTCCCACACTCTTTCCGGTCTCCTTTCTGTCTTTAGTCAAACTCAAGGTTCTAATACCCGTCGCTCTCTTTACGCTGGAGTACTTGATTCTCCTCGGCCTGTTCATCGCCCTTTCTCCCTCCGCGATCTACGATGTATTCATGATCGCCCCCATCGCATTGATCCTTTATTATTGCAGTCTCTTGGGCATGCGCCTTTTTTTGCAGGATCCGAATCGCGATATTTCCCAACGCAATCGTTTGTTAAAGGGATCGGAAGTGCTGAAGTTGGAAGGGTTATCGATGGCCTTTTCTTTCGGATTTTACGGTGTATTCTTTTTTCTGAAAACCTTTCTGATCGACGGCCCTTTCTGGATTTTTGCCAGTATCCCTTCCTGGAGCGCGATTCTCATCTTCGCCGGAATCATCCTGACCCTATTCATTCTCCTTTTTGGGTCGATTGGGCGGGAACGTCGGATGATCCACTGTTTGATGACCGAATAGGCCATCTCGAAACGAAACCGCCCGTTACAAGCAGATTTTTTCGCGTATTTTTGTCCTAGAGGCTGTTCCACGGTTTACCTGCATAGGGAGGAAATCCATGGATAGAAAAAACCGGCTCCAAGAGGACGCTCTGGAAATCATCCGCTACGCGATTCAGGAGAATCTTCCGGATCGCGCCTTAAGAAAAGCGTTGTCTGAAAAACCGCTTCCGGGACCATTAACATTGATCGCGATCGGAAAAGCCGCTTGGCGGATGGCGAAAACGGGGGTTGATTGCCTCGGTTCGAAGATAACTGACGGTATCGTTTTAACCAAATACGGGTATTCCGAAGGACCCCTTCCAAGAATCGAAATCTTCGAGGCAGGTCACCCGCTTACCGACGAAAACTCTATCTTTGCGACTCAAACGATCTTGGATAGAGTTCGAACTTCCCCCGAATCCCAACGGATCCTTTTTCTCTTGTCCGGGGGCGGATCTTCTCTCTTCGAACTTCCTGTCAGCGGTCTCGGTTTAAATGATTTAAAAGAGGTAAACGACCATTTGCTGAAAAGCGGGGCTTCTATCCATGAAATCAATGCCGTTCGGAAGCGACTTTCGGAAGTGAAGGGAGGCCGATTCGCCCGCCTCGCTTATCCACGTCCCATCTCGGCTTTCATTCTTTCCGACACGCTGGGAGACCGAATCGACAATGTGGCTTCGGGACCTGTTTCCGTTGACCAAACAACCTCCAAAGAGGCCTTCGCTGTTTTAAGGAAGTATTCTTTAAACCTGCCTCAGCACATCTTGTATGCGATGGAGCGCGGATCCCCAGAGGCGTTGCCGGGCGTGGAGGCTGCGATCATTGGAAATGTCCGATACCTGTGCCGGGCCGCTGGCAAAAAAGCGCAGCAGCTCGGTTATTCCGCGCTTTCGCTCACCACGCAGTTCGATGGAACGGCTGCCGAATGCGCGAAGATCCTGACTCTGGTTGGCAAAGAGATCGCAAGTTCGGAATTACCTGTTTCTTCTCCAGCCGCCGTCTTTATCGGAGGGGAAGCGGTGGTTCACGTACGTGGGAAGGGCAAGGGTGGCCGTTGTCAAGAGATGGCCTTGTTGGCGTCGAAAGAGATCGTACGCTGGGATCGTCTCTGTTTCTTCGCCTGTGGATCCGATGGGACCGACGGTCCGACGGATGCCGCGGGCGGAATGGCGACCGGTGATACGATCACTCGACTCGAAGAAAAGGGATTGAATTTGGAAAGCTTTTTGCAGAACAATAACTCACACGAAGCGCTGAAAGCGGTAGACGGGTTAATCGTAACCGGCCCGACAGGGACTAACGTCAATGACTTGTACGGTGTCTTAGTCGGAAAGTAAACGAAACATCTGGCAGTTTGTTATTCTCAACGATTAAGGTATAATAAATCGTACGTGTTTTCGGAACCACTTTTATCCCGTGTCTTTGTCAGATTTAGGTTGATAAGGATGAGGGGTTCGCGAGAGCGCCGGTTTCCACCTAAAATCATAGACTGGTTTTAAACAGCTTCAAACGAAGAAAAAGGAGTTGAAAATGGATCTCTCTCAGGTCAAACTCATCATTTTCGATGTGGGTGGCGTCGTGTACGATCAAACGAGCGTCGGAAGGCGCGTTGCCCGGGAACTTGGGCTTTCGTATCGCAAGTTTATGGAATACGCGGCCTTAAGCGGTATTCAAGGTCTTCAGCTCGGTCTGATCAGCCAAGAATATTTTATGAAAGCTTTCCAACACTTGTACCATCACCGTTCCCCAGAAGACCTTTGGACCCGATTCTTTCATCCCGTTCCGATTCCGGAAACGATAGACGCCATCGATCGATTAAAGAAGAAGTTTCGCGTTGTCGCCGGTACGAATACCATTCTCCCTCACTATGAAGTTCATATGCAAAGAGGCGATTATGGTATCTTCCCGAAAGTATACGCCTCGAATATCCTCCATCTGGCAAAACCGGATCCGCGTTTTTACAGTCACATCATACAGGCGGAAGCTGTTTCGGCTGCCGAATCCCTGTTTATAGACGACTCGATCCAGAACGTCGAAACGGCCGTTAAGTTAGGGATACACGCGATTCTATTCACCGGTGGTAAAGCTCTGCAGGAGGCGTTATCTTCCTTATTGGCCGTTTCGTTCGCCCCTTAGCCGATCCGGTTGTTTTCCTCTACGATACGGTGCGCATTCGAAGAATAGTACGGATCACTATCAAACAGAAAGGAGTGAATTGCATGGAAAAACGAAAGATTCTGCTCGTCGTTCTGCTATTGACCTTACTAAGTCTGTCGGCGTTTTCGGCAAAGATGACCATCACTTGGTGGATCAATCCCTGGAGGATCGCCCCCCCTGGGTTCCCGTCCGACAAAGCGCCCTCAAGCGAAGATTACCCGAAATGGGCCTCTGAGGAGTTTATGAGGCTGCATCCGGAAGTCGAAGTAAAATATGTTGTCGTTGGCAATCAGGAATATTCGCAAAAGATGGCCGCCGCCATCGCTACGAGAACGCAGCCTGATTTCTTCAAAGGTCCCGTTTGGGATAGCCGGTGGGCCCAAAACGGATTGCTGGAACCGATCGATTCCTATTTGTCGGAAGAAGATTGGAAGGACTTCTACCAAGTTGTACTCGATGAAGGTTTGATCGATGGGAAACGCTATATTTGGCCCTGGAATTTCGGGACGAATGGCATGGGAACCTCAATGCTCCTCTATACCCCGGATTTCGACAAAGCGGAGATCGATTGGAGAAAGATCGTTCAGGAAGGTTGGACGATGGAAGAGTTCGTCGAGATTTGTAAAAAGCTTACCTGGGATACCGATGGCAATGGGGAGATCGATCATTACGCGATTAGTTTCGGCGCGAAAGACCTTCATAATATCATCAACTTCCTGTACGCGTTCGGCGGCCGTTTGAGCGACGAGGGAGAAACGACTGTCACGCTGAACACTCCTGAAGCTGCCGCCGGCCTCCAGTTTGTTCTGGACTTGGTGAACAAACATAAAGTCGCGCCAAAAGGGGTGGAAGCCCTCGGCGTTTACGATGTCATCGGAAACTTCCACTCTCATCGAACGAGCATCGGTTTTGGCGGACCTTACGAGATCGGGCGGATCACACGGTACATCCTGGCCGGGACGCTTAAAGAAATGTTTTACCCCGTCCTCGCGCCTTTCCCCCACGCGGAAGCAAAAGACCCTGTCGCTCATACCAGCGGAAGCGGGTTCATCATCTTCAAACAGAATGATCAAGCGAAACGCGAAATGGTATTCGAATTCGTGAAATTCTTGACGAATCAGCAGAACCTTGCCCTGCTGGAGACGCTGCAATACCTCACCGCTCGCGAATCCGTCAATCAAAAACTATATGTCAATGACCCCTACATGAACAAGCAAGTGAAGACATACGGGGCTATCATGGACAAATACGGGATGTCATTCTTCGGTTCTCAAGAATTCCCCTGGTCTCAGATGGAAAAATTCATCATCAGCGCCTTTGAAGCGACTTTTGCGGGATCTAAAACGCCTCAGAAAGCGTTAGATGAATTTGTTACGGAAGCCGACAAGATACTGAAGAAAGCAAAATAATCGCGTAAGATCTTTCCTTGGGGCGCATCGCCACGCGCCCTTACTTTTTATGATCAGGTTGGTGAACGAATGACTGTATGGAAACGTGTCTGGAAAGGACGGGCCGGCTATTTTTTCGTTCTTCCCCATTTCGGTATGTATACGCTGTTTTTCCTTATTCCGGTTGGGTGGGGGGTGTACCTGAGCCTCTTCGACTATAACGTTTTCTCCCAAGAGTTTATCGGGTTCGGCAATTTCGCAACCCTTTTCTCAGATTGGCTCTTTTTGAAAGCGTTAGGAAATACGTTTTTATACACCTTCGGGGTTGTTCCGCTTTGGTTGGGGAAAGCACTCATCGTCACCGTTTTGCTTCACCCCTTTCGGAATTCTATCAAAACCTTTTATAAGGCTCTTTTTTACCTACCCCACGTCACTTCTTCGGTAATCGTTTCGATGATCTGGTTATGGGTTTTTAATCCGACCTACGGGTTACTCAACTATTTCGTTAAATCCGTAGGGCTCACCCCCGCAATTTGGCTAGGAAACAAGTTTTTGGCGATGCCTTCCCTAATTTTCATGCAGTTCATCATGGGTGGAGGATCCACGATCGTCCTCCTATCGGCGGCGATGGCTTCGATTCCTGACTACTATTTTGAAGCCGCCAAACTCGAAGGCGCCTCCTCCTGGAAGGTCTTCACCAAGATTACGATACCGCTTCTCAAGCCGACGATCTTGTACGCGCTGATCATGGGTACGATCGCGAATTTCCAAACCTTCTCGAACATCTATATTATGACCCAAGGAGGACCGGAGTTCTCCACGATTAGCATCGGATATTTAGTTTATACCACTGCGTTTCGGGACTACAACCTTGGATTGGCTTCAGCGATGTCGATGGTGATGTTCGGAATACTGGCCGTCTTAGGTTTCTTGCAGTTCAAATGGCTTGGCTCCAACGTCGAATATTAGGGGGAATGGCATGACAATTTGGAGAGTAAAACAAAAATCGAAATTGGCGCTTTCTTTGGTTATCTTAACGGTATTCGGTTTGTTGGCCTTCATCCCGTTGTATTGGATGGTCATCACCGCGATCAAACCGGCTTCGTTGACCATGCAGTTTCCCCCCGAACTGTTTCCGAAGAACCCCACGTTATCGAACTTCAAAGAACTATTTCAAAGGCCTTTGATTTTTAGATGGACATTGAACAGCGTGATTGTGGCGTTCAGCGTTACTTTTCTCCAGCTGTTGCTTTGTACCATGGCCGGTTACTCTTTGGCGAAAAAACGGTTCCCGTTAAGCCATGTGATTTTTTCTATCTACATCGCGTCGATGATGATTCCGAAACAGGTTACCCTCGTCCCGCTCTATATCCTGGTCGCGAAGTTTGCGATGATCGACACCTATTGGGGCTTGATCCTGCCAGGTGTCGCCGCGCCTTTTGGGGTTTTTCTGATGCGGCAGTTCATGGTGTCGATTCCGACGGAGATCATCGAAGCCGCAAAGATAGACGGCGCAAGCGAATGGCG
>JAAYCF010000182.1 GCA_012744415.1 Thermotogaceae bacterium | reverse complement strand
CTTTCTTCTTCTCCTTCGAAGACGCGGCCACACTTCCGAACCAAAAATACTTTATCAGCGAAATATTCACGGCTTACCTGGAAAAAGCCGATTTCGTCGACTCGGAAGAGAAGGTCTTACGATTCGGAACGCGATTTGGATTCCGGAAGTTACTCGAATCCAGAAAAAAATACGGTTTGGATACCATAACAGTCGATCAGAACGGAAAGGTTTCCCAAAAGGTCGTTTTTGTGAACAACCTGACAAATCGCACACTGGAAGAAAGCGACGGGAACTTTTACGATATCAGTAGAGACGGATCTCGAACGATCGTAGGCGGATATTCGAGCTTCGTCGGATTGAACAACATTTTGGAAATGTTCACCGATTCCCGCTTGAGCACTCCCTTCATGAAAATATTCGGATGGACGCTCACATGGGCCGCGTTAAGCGTTTTCTTCACGTTTACCGTCGGACTCGCTCTGGCTTTACTGCTTAACAACCCGCGCTTGAGGAGCCGCGCGCTCTACCGGACGTTGCTGATCATTCCATGGGCTATCCCTTCCTTCATTTCGGTGTTGGTTTGGAGACACGGTTTCTTTAACGAGACTTACGGATTCATCAACAAATTTATCGTTTCGGGGTTAATGGGATTCGAACCGATCCGATGGCTCAATAACGACTTTTGGGCGAAGGTCTCCTGCTTGATCGTTAATACCTGGTTAGGCTTCCCGTATATGATGACCGTATCGCTCGGGGCTTTACAGTCGATCCCTTATACGTTTTACGAAGCGGCATCCATAGACGGAGCGGGACGCGGACTACGGTTTCGTAAGATCACCTTGCCCCTTCTGATGACTTCAATCGCGCCTTTATTAGTCGGTTCGTTTGCCTTCAATTTCAACAATTTTGTCGGCATCTATCTATTGACGAACGGTGGCCCGGAAATGCCCAACTCTATCACGAACGCGGGGTCTACCGATATCTTGATATCGTACACCTATAAGTTGGCTTTTGAAGGCTCGAGAGGGCAAAATTTCGGATACGCATCAGCGATTACGTTGTTTATTTTCTTGCTCGTTATCGCGATTAGCAGCGTGAATTTCAAACTTTCGGGCACCTTCGAGGAAGTGAATCGCTGATGGTCGGAAAAAAACATTTCCTGGGTACGCATATCACTTTAATAATCGTTCTCCTGATCGTTTTGTTCCCTTTATTTTGGGTATTCACCACATCGATCCGCAGGGATAATGCCGCCTTTTCTACGGAGTTGATCAGCAGTCGATTAACCTTGCAGCACTATAAAGAGTTGCTCTTCAAACCGAAAAACTTGCCGGCCCTCATATCGGATATGAAACAAGCCGCTAATATTTCAAAGCAGTATAAAGATTGGGACGAAGATCGTATTGAACGCGCAATCAGCGGCTTTATCAACCAGTTCAGCCACAATCTTTTAAAAACCGAAGAAGCCCTCGACCGTACCGATGCGGATATCGGACAATTGGAACAGTTTTATGCTCAAGAGAGTCAGGAAACCAAGGATACCTTCTTGAGCGTTTTGCCCCAACTCGAGAAAGATTACGAACTTTACGGCAGGCAACGGCTTAATGAACTCGACCCGATCGGGTCGATCTTGCTGGACGCGAAGATCATCGACCACATCTCGACGCAAGGATTCGCTTCGGAAGTCCTTCCATTGTTGGCGACGCGGTTTCCTGAACTTTCAGAGGCTCACGCGTTTTCTTTAAACGAGGTGAACAAATCTTTGGAACGGGCACGTGGCGAGTTGGCCTCTCTCTTTTCCAGCGCGAAACTTACCGAAGAAACCCGATTGAGTCTTTCGAATTCGATTGACGCTTTCGAAACCATTGCCCGCGCACCGGGTTTTTCGTACACGAAATGGCTTCGCGAAATTTCGATCAAACTGTACAATCCTTTAAACGGAACCCTTTCCTCTTCAACTGAAGGAGAACTACCCCAGCGTTGGGAAGCCTTCAAAGAAGCGCAAAAATCAATTGCACGCGAAATAGAGTCGGATTTGAAAACGTTGGACCAAACCTTGAAAACAGTTGCTGAAACCGTCAACGAAAAAAAAGCCAGAGAAGTCGATTACTACCTTAATGCTTGGCAAACGCACGCGGAAGAACTCGCGGAACTACAAAAGACGTTGAAACAGAATAAAGAGCGGGAGCTGTCGACGAGAATTGAGCAGGAAGCCTTAGATAACGACTTGGCGCTTCTGCGTTCGCAATTAAGCGTCCAAATGACCTTGCAGGAAAAGGCGCTCGGAATTATAGAAACCTATCTGGCACAACCGGATAAAACTTCAACCGACAAATTGCTGCTGGAGCGCTGGAACACCTTCTATCAGGAAACAGGAAACCTTCTCGAGAGTATCCAACAGATAGAGATGAGCGACGGTGAACTGGTGAAATCAGGATTGCTGCCCGTCAAAGAATCCCTAAGTAAAATCAGGGACCATCAGGATAGGCTCCGCCAACTCAGCGGTTATTCCGCCATCGATGACGCAATCCAGGTTTATCAGAATACGTTCCCGGTTTTAAAAACCGCTTTGGAGGATATTCGCCAGACGATCGAATCCCAATCGAAAGCGGGTTCGGTTTTAGTGGACATCGCCTTCGAATCGGACGTGATTGAGAAGGCAATCGCTTACAGAAACGAAGAGATCGGCGCCTTATCGACAAAAATCGCCTTTTTACAAAACCGAATCTTGGAATCGAACCGGGATTTCGATTTTTTCTTTTTACAATCGACATTGAAAAATGCCCGGGATTGGAAAGGCATCAGCCTTTTCTCGCAACGTTCCGTCCAATACTTAAGCCTCTATCCCCAGGAGCTACGTGGACCCGTTAATACCCCGGATCAATCGATCGATCACCTCAATCAATTGAGAACGCTCATCGATAGCTTCGGCGATCAAAAGGAAAGCGTTTACGCGACCACGGGCCTCTTGGAAGCGGACGTCAAAGCCTTCGAGGAGCGTAGTCCGTTATATATCAGCCTGCGAAAAAAAGGATCTCAGATAAAAATCCTTGAGTTGGAAGAGATAGAAACACACTATACCCAGGCGGCAGCGGACTTTTCTTCCTCTCTCAACCGAACCGGAAGAAGAAGCAGCGACCTTTCGAAGATCGATTTCTTTCTTCCCGTCAAGGGCGCTCTGCGAAATATCGACAAAAGTATTTTCGAATTGATGCAATACTGGGACAAGAAACCCGAACAGTTTTTCATGCTTTGGTTGCTGAACAGTATGATCATCGCGATCGTCACCTCTTTCATCACCGTCGCCGTTTGTTCTTTCGGCGCTTATCCGTACAGCCGGATGCGGTTTCCCGGCAGGAAAAACGGGTTGCTTTTGCTTGTGCTGCTTCAGATGTTCCCTTCGATTATGTCGATGGTCGCGCTCTACTCTCTGCTGCGTTTTACCGGCATGCTTTTCCCCTTTCTCGGATTGGATACGCAAGGCGGGATCATCTTCATCTATCTGGGCGCCTTACCGTTTAATATGTGGCTTTTAAAAGGATACTTCGACACGATCCCGAATGAAATCGAAGAATCGGCTTTAATCGACGGAGCCACTCGTTTCCAAACGTTTTACAAGATCGTTTTACCGCTTTCGACACCCATCTTAGCCGTCGTATTCATACTCTGCTTTATGTCTACCTTTAACGAATTTGTACTGGCGCGGATTATGCTTCAGAGCCCTCAGAATTACACTTTTGCCGTAGGGCTGCAATCCTTCTCCAACGGTCCTTATCAGATGGAATGGGGTCTGTTTACCGCGGCCGCTCTCATCGGAGCGATCCCGATGGTTGTCGTATTTTTATTCATGCAAAAGTACCTGGTGGGTGGCCTTACTTCAGGCGCGGTAAAAGGCTGAGCGCGGAAGAGTGTTTCGTTCGGATGTTTGTCATTATAAAATGTTTTGTGATACAATTAGATAGACTGTTTAGGGGGGGATTTTCGTGCCTAAGCGCTTTTTGCTGATTGCTTTTATTGTTTTGATTTCATATCTTTCGGTTTTTGCGAGTACCGTGAAATTGGAAGTTCTTTCCCATCCGTCTGGTGCGGACATTTTTATCGACAGAGTCTGGCGGGGTACAACACCGCAGGTTCTGTACATCGCTCCGGGAAAACACCAAATCCAATTGGAAAAGTTTGGCTATAGCCCTTCTACGGAAGAATTCGATCTTAGACTCTCTTCGGTCGCAGAGTATAACTTGACGCCAGAACGGGAGATCACGAAAAATTACCCTCTCGTGATCTATCTGGTAAACTATCAAAGCGCCGGCGACCGCACCGTTCTCTATAAGGAACAGGAGAAGGAACTGGTCCAGGCATTGTGGAATCGTTTCACCAATATGGGATTCAATGTGACGATCGAGACGCCGAAGGACGAGTTTGATCTGGTTTTGGACAAAGAAAGCATCTATCTTGATATCGAAAAGAAATATCCCCAATCGGGGATGTTTTTCTTTATCGATTCGCTTTGGACGTTCTCCTCTTTTCAGCAAAAGCGCGTAACCCGGCTTGAAACAACGTTAAAGGTTTATGACCCGAAATCAAAAGTCACGCTGGGGACCTTTAAAGATACCGCCGAAAGCGTCGGACAAATGAGCCCGGACATTGTTGTACTGGAGATCGTTGAACGGATTACGCAAAACTTTCTGGACAATATCGGTAATTTCCTTGTTCAAATCTACACGAAACAGACCAACACCCCGATTCTTCTGTCTAAAATATTCGACCGGGATGTCACGACCGCCACTATCAAAAATCTGTCCCCGATCGAAAACCTGGAAGTTGTCGATTTCAGTAACAATTTGTTAAAAACGGAAGTCAACACCGCTCTCGACTCGGGTATCAATATCTTATTTGTCGTCGATCGCAGCGGAAGCAACACCAAGTATTCCGAAGTGATTAAGCAACAAATGGATCTGATCCTGAAAAACCTGCCGAAAAGAATTCGCTGGGGTATCCTCGCCTTCGACGACAAAGTCGAGGTGATCCAGTCTTTCACCGAAGACTATTCCCGCTGGACTGCCGCCAAAGAAAAGATCACCAATGCCGGTATGACCCGCTTGCATGACGGTTTGTTCAACGCGGCAAAGATAATGGAACGAGAGCAAGGGGTCAACGTCATTATTCTTCTCACGGACGGAATCGATGCCGATTACCTTGATGCCGCCCCCGGCAGCATTAAATCAAAAAAAGAGGGAATTGACGCCCTTAAAACGGCGGGCGTTGTGGTCTACCCGGTCGGAATATCCGAGAAGAACTTTACGAACTTTATGAAAGAACTCGCCCTCGAGTTTGGGACCTTTTACAGCGACTCGTTTAGGCATAATAACGAAAAGATCGCTACGGACATTTTACAAGATATCGTCCAAAGTATCGCGATCGTGAAAACGGCGCGCATCGACAATCCTTCCTTCTACATTAACGGTAGAAAATTCTATCTGTCAGTCAATGGCCGCAATCTATTGAACCAGGAAATGATCGATATGGCCGTCTATAAAACCGCATACGGAGATCTCTCGATACCTGTGGAGAGCCATACTACACCGGCCGTGCCCATTTTGCCCGTCGAACCGGTAGATACCATCGCTACCGCGCCAGGAACGCTGACCGCGCTCGCAACGCTTGTTCAAGAAACGACCGCGGCAACTGCCGTAGCAGTGGACTTCTCGACTTCTACCGATGCGGTGATGCCGCCGGCGACGGTGACAGCGGACACCCGCTTGGAAACATCGGAACAACCTACCAAGACCGTTCCCGATATAGCAGTCACCTCTCCCGTGCCGGTACCCCAAGCTACGGTCACCTCGGAAGCGCTGATTCAAGCCATTCAATGGCCGGAAGGGTTCAACCAAGCCCTTGAATTGCGGTTCTCTGAGCTGTACGATTTGGACCCGCACGGCCACTTTGTTTGGACGGAGCGCAGTACGGGCTATCTATGGATCAGAGACCAAATGAAACTGTTGGGTATCGATTTGAAAGAAATGCCTGTGATGATAGATCTCTGCTACCCGTATCTCGCGGTTCTCTAAGCGGATCGTGCAGAAGTCGCTACGATCGGAGAAAAAATATATCGCGTGTACGCCACTCCCATCGTTGGTCTTCCAAGTTGCTTAACGATCGATAAAAACGGAATCATGGCAATCGGGTACAAAGACGGCCGGGTTCAGGCCTTTGACTCTTCTGGAAAAACCTTGAAAGAGTTCCGTGTAGAAAACGCTTCGTTACAGCAAATAGAGTTGGATGATCAAAATCGTTTATTATTCCTGGCTTCGCCACAGAGAGTCGGATGGGTAGAGCTAACAGCAAATGCAATCGTCAATGCGAAAGAGATGCAACGGCCGATAATACGCGTCGCGTCCTTCCTCATCGATAAGACACGTTTTCTTGCAGTGGACGCGGGAGGGGACGTGTACTATATCCGGTTCGATGATTTTTCTGAACAGAAACGGAATATGAACCGCGGGATCGTTATGCAGAGCCGCTTTGCTGAAGATCAGAACCAGCTCTTTACTTATCACTGGGATAAAACCTTGCGCGTCTTCCGTGTCTACGATTTGAAAGAGATCAGTCAGATACAAACGAACACGATGATCCTGGGCTTTGCGATCGACGCGGGCGGAAAATCCGTTGCCATTCAAACGGAAGATAAAACGATCTATCTCGGCATTCAAGGAACTGAAAACTTGCCCGGATTTATTGAACGATATGAAGAGATCCTTCCCCTTGAAGCGCAGCCAGTCGTGTCACAATCGGTTCAACCGGACATCGCGGTGGAGACTCCCGCTGCCACACTATCCTCGGTTAGTGACCAAGAACCGATCCAGACGATTCCGGCTATCTCTGAACCACCCATCGAGATTCAAACGCCGATGATCTCCGTTTCTCCGCAGGAGGAGCAGAATAAAGAAGAGAACGTGCCCCCGACTATGAACCAGCTCTATGGGTATTGGGAGTATGGGGTCGCTTATCGCGATATGGGATACTTCGTCGCGGCTAACGGCAGCATCGCTTGGCTTAACCTGATCTTAGATACCACATCCCGCTACGAACTGCAGCCGGGTGATATCCACGATATCGACATCTCCAGAAATGGGTTGGTAGGACTACTCTTAGAGGATCGCATCGAGCTGTGGGACGCCAAATATATGGCCGAAAATCAAAAGGTTACGACCTACAAAGGGATGAAGTACGCGGTGAGCGGGGGGGAAATTTTAGCGTTTTCCCGAAGCGGCCGAAAGATTCTAATCGGGATGGATGACGGAAAAATCACGATGCTGAACAGTGATTTCACGGGACAGATGCTGTTGGATACGAAGGTCGATGCAACTGCGTTCTGTCCGGATTTGGCGCAAACAGATTCTTTCGTTATCGGAACGGAAAAGGGAGAGCTCATCTGGCTTTCTGAAAATGGGATCTATCAAAGGGAATTCGTTTCGGAACAAGCGATCACCGAGGTGCTTTTCGCTTACGGAGACATCTATTGGGGAGACGAAGCAGGAAATATGGGCGTCTTTAAAAAGAAGACAATGAAGCTCGAGGCCGGACACGTTACTGCCCTATACGCGCCGGAAAACGGGAAGAACTGGATCGTCGTCGGCTCGAGCTCCGGGAATATGTACATCTACGCCAACGAATTCTCTCGATTGATGGGAAAAGCCAACTTGGGAGATTCGCCGGTTACTGGGATACATGGGTATATGGACAATATGATGACCGTCAACCAAGACCGATCGTTGCGAAGCTGGAACGTTAGCCAAATCGGTTTACTTACCACGAAACCCCCATTGCGGACTTCCATCGGTATGTATTCGGAACTGAACACGCTGGGCTTTATTACGGCAGAAGGAAACAACTTTATTATCGATACTGAGAAAGGTTCGATGCTGCCTAAAAAACTGGAAATTGGGACGAATCGCGTGGAGCAGTTCCACAAAAAACCACCGGTAGTTCGTGTCAACGACCAATTCTTCTCCATCCAAAACAATGCGCTGAGCGAAAAGTCTTATAAAGCGTACGAAAACGATAAACTGAATACGGCCGACAAGTTCCTGATTTTCTGGTTGGGTGATCTGTTGAAGGTGATCGACCTCGAAACCGGTTCAACGATTCGCACTTTGAAGTTCGGAGAACCGAATGTCGTTACCTGGGGAACGATGGTCAACAAACGCCTTATCTTCTTCCTGGAGGGTAAGATGGGGATCGTGAACCCCTATAAACCCGAAGATTTATTGATCGTGGATATAGCCGATGAAAATATCGGAAAGATCATAGAGGTCTTTATCTACCAGGACCGGCTGATCATTGTCGACGAGAACGGGCTGATCCATCAATACGGAATGATGGACAGCAAATTCCTAACACCGCTCAATCTGTCGCAAAAACTGACAAAGGTGTATTACAGCACATCCCGATTGCTCTTGATCGGTTTTTACGGCAATAAAATCATCCGCTACTCCCCCGTCGATAACAACATCCAAATCGATTACGTCGATGGAATGATCAAGGATATAGATTGGACGGAAAAGTCCTTCTTCGCGTTGACCGAAGACGGTATCCTTTGGGGAAAGAATTTTTAAAGGAGAGAGGCCGGATGCGTTCATTTGAAGAGCTGTTAACCAGCGTACAGAATCGTACGAAAAACAAAGGGATGAAGAAAGTAGTTCTTTGCGGCGCAGAGGATAGAGAAGGGTTGATCAGTGTTCGCGAGGCTTTGCATAAAGGGATCGCCGCCCCCGTCTGTGTGGGGCAGCGGTTCCTTATTGAACCGCTTCTGGAAGAGCTGGGCTTAACCTCTATCGAGGTCGTCGCCACGAACTCAGAAGAAGAAACGGCCTTCCAGAGCGTTCAATGCGTTCGGCAAGGAAATGGAGACTTCATCCTAAAAGGCGGCGTGAAAACCTCCGTGCTTTTAAAAGCCGTACTCCATAAGGAAACAGGCATTCGGAAAGAGCCGCTGCTTAGCCATACTCTTGTAACAGAAATGACGCACCAGAAGAGGTTTCTATTGATTACGGACGGTGGGATGGTGATCAAACCGACACTTGAAGAGAAGGTGGCCATTATCGCTAACGCCGTAAAAGTTGCGAAAAGTCTGGGGATTTTCTTGCCAAAAATCGCTTGCATTTGCGCCGTCGAAGTCGTTAATCCTTCGATGCCGGAAAGCGTTGATTCGGCCATACTAAGCAAGATGAACCAACGCGGCCAGATCAAAGACTGTCTCATAGAAGGCCCAGTAGGGATAGACATCGCCTTGGACGCCTACGCCGCGAAGGTTAAGAAAATCGGAAGCGAGGTCGGTGGAAAAGCCGATATCTTGCTGGTTCCGGATATTCATTCCGGTAATTTTTTAGGTAAATCCGCCGAGTACTTCGGCCATTTTCCGATTGGCGGTATGGTGGTCGGGGCGAAAGTGCCGATCCTGATCGTAAGCAGAGCCGATAAAGCGGAATCGAAATTAAATTCGATCCTACTAGGAGCGAATGAGTGTTTGGGGGGCAACTATGTCTGATTTTGACCTTAAAATAGAAAGCGCGATCGCTTCATTCTTAAGAAACTATACTTTTCAGGAAAAGACCATCGAAAAAGAGTTTGCGCAAACCTTTGATAAGGAAGTCGAGCGGAAGATCGAACATACCTTGTTGAAAAGTATCGCCACCGCAAGCGAGATAGAAAAACTCTGCCTAGAAGCGCGGGAGTACGGATTTCGGTCGGTATGCGTCAATCCTTCCTTCGTCGCTTTAGCCGATGATTTGCTCACGGGTACCAGCGTCTTGGTGGTGACCGTCATCGGATTCCCCTTGGGATCGACCCTGACCAACTGCAAAGAGTACGAAACCTACCAGGTGATACAAAACGGTGCAAACGAAGTCGATATGGTCATCCATCAGGGAAGGTTGCGTTCCAAAGACTATGAATTTGTCCTTCACGATATCCGGAAGGTTGTCAAGGCAGCCGGTTCAAACCCCGTCAAAGTGATCT
>JAAYCF010000181.1 GCA_012744415.1 Thermotogaceae bacterium | reverse complement strand
TTCGAACGTTTCTATCGGCGGCGTATCATTCAGTCAAATTAGAGATCCGAGAGATAGTTACGAGCAATATTTGAAAGCGAATGCCATCGGATTTCGCCGTGTGAAGAAGACGATAAGCAAGTAGCGCGTAATCCTATTCGGAGTCTTTTTTTAGCCAATAGACGCTATAAAGGGTTAGCCCGATCTGATTGAGAAAGCCGCGGATTTCCTCTTCCGTGGCTTTCTCTATAATATAGTACAGGTGGGGGTCCAAGGAGTGTTCCGTCGACGCAAGCTCTTCCAGTGTCACCGATCGGATGTTTTTCGCGTTTTTTAGCAGGTACTCCCTCTCTGCCGCGGTGATTGGTTTTAACTCGGAGACACCCAAATACCGGTCTTCTTTTTTCTTGTACTGTTCCCAATCCACCCCGCTTTGGAAAAGATTTTGAGAAAGATACTTCGCGATTTGAAGATATTCCGTCGGCGGAACGCTGCCCGTGAAACTTGAAAGCAACTTCAAATCCTTGGAAAAGTAAGCGTTGGTCGGAGTCCCGCGCAGCAGAAAAATGTTGTAGAGGTCTTCATAAGTATAAATTTTCCCTTCGATGCTAAAAAAGGTCTCGTACATATCGAAGTTGAAATGACCGGTCAGGTCGGGATCGGGGTAGATCTCGACGACCACATAATGATTGCGCAGAAAGTTCGATACGTTCTCCTCAGAAAGCACTTCCTGTCGCAGGAACGCGCTGAAGACGCACTGTGGCTGCGAAACGATCAGCAAAACTCCTTTGTTCAGAATCCGGGCGCTCAAAAACGCTTCGTCAAAACGGTTGAATAGAACGTATTCGGTATAAGAGACAGCCAGCGCCACCCCCAGGTTCACGATAAGGAAAATCAGTACAGCTATTCGTTTCACCTGCTCTATCACCTTTCTAACCTTTTTAGAGTAATGATGAGCGCGTCTTTTGCGCGCTCTCGGTTCGGCGGAGATTGTTCGACAAACAGCAAAAACACCCTGTTAGAAGAGTGAGCCTACAGTTTAGACGAAAAGCGTCGAGAAATATTCACCGAAAAAAAACCGGCGCGAGCGCCGGTTTCTCATCTCTCCTCATTTCTTTGATCTAACCGTTTACCAACTTGGCAATCTCTACGCGCATACTTTCGACTATCTGATCTCCGACACGTACTTGCGCTTCTTTAGTCGATGCGCCGATGTGAGGCGTCCCGATCACATGCGGATGGGCGATCAGCTTTTTCCGAAGGTCATCGGTGGGCGGCTCCACTTCGAAAACGTCCAGGGCAGCTCCCGCAACCTTTCCGGATTCCAGGGCGTTCAGCAAGGAGCCTTCGTCGATGATCCCGCCACGCGCCGCGTGGATGATGTAGACGCCGTCTTTCATGAGGTTCAGCGCCGTCTCGTTGATCATGTGCTTGGTTGCTTCCATCAAGGGAGCATGCACCGTAATCACATCGGAGGCTTTATACAGCTCTTCAAGTGTCGCAAAGGTCACATCTAGGCCACCCGCTTGAGGTTGCACGTCGTAGGCGAGGATTTTGCAGTTGAAGGCCAGAAGCCTTTTGGCAATCTCTCTGCCTATCGCGCCAAAACCGATGATACCGATCGTTTTTCCATTCAGTTCGCAGCCTTCTAGCGCTTTCTTTTCCCATTTTCCTTCCTTCAATCCCGCGGTTCCTCGGGGAATGAAACGGAAAAGGGAGAGCATAAACCCGATAGCAAGCTCGGCAACGCTGATGGCGTTAGCTCCGGGTGTATTGATCACGGTTATGTTCCGAGCCCGCGCGGTTTTCATATCGACATTGTCCAATCCGGTACCCGCTCGGGCGATCAACTTGAGGTTTGTTCCGGCTTCAATGATCTCTTTGTTCGCTTTCGTCGCGCTTCGGACGACTAAAACGTGGTAATCGGGAATAAGCTTCTTTAGCTCGTCTTGTTCATGATGCTTCGCCAGAATCTCGGTGTGCGGAATCTTTGCCAGCTCTTCCATCGCGGAAGCGTCTAACGGGTCGTTCACCAATACCTTAACGGTCATGTTAGATTCCTTCCTTGAGGAAGATCTCTTCAGCCGCTTTCACTCCGACTCCCAATGGCAAAGGATGGCCCATCTCAGTATGCGCCATTTCCAAAGCCGATAAGCCGACAATGACGTCGAACTTGCCCATATAACCCAAGTGGGCGACTCGGAAGATCTTTCCTTTTAAATGGTCTTGTCCTCCAGCCATCGTGACGCCGTATTTGTCTCTCATCAGTTTGGTCAGCTTGCCGGTATCCAGCGGAGAGAAGACCGCCGTTGTTACGTTGCCGGGACGTTTGGAGAGCAAGGAAAGGCCCAGGGCTTTTACACCCGCGCGTGTGGCGTCAGCCAGAATCTGATGGCGCTTCCATACATTTTCGATGCCTTCCTTTTCGACCATATCGAGCGCGGCTTGTAGTTGGTAGATCTGGTTGACGCCGGGCGTCCAAGGGGAGTCGGGGTAGCTTTTGTCGTAGTATTTCAGGCCAAAGTAGTAGTGCTTGGAATCGCACGCTTTCACTCTCGCCCAGGCTTTGGGGCTGAGCGCGATCATGGCGAGCCCTGGAGGCAACATGACTCCTTTTTGCAGACCGGTCGCCACGATATCGACTCCCCATTCATCCATCTTTAAAGGTTCCGCCAGCATCGCGCTGACGGCGTCGGTCACGAGGATGGCTTTGTAATTGCGAACGACTTCGGCAATCTCTTTTATGGGGTTGACCGTCCCGGTTGAGGTTTCGGAATGAGTCGCGAAAACCGCGACGGTGTCCGGGTTTCGGTCGAGGGCATCTTTGATCTGTTCCGGACGGACATAGTCTCCCCATTCGAGTTTGATCAGGTCGATTTTTGCCCCGTAGGCTTTACATAGGTCATCCCATCGTTCTCCGAACTTTCCGCCGTCTATGACGATGACTTTGTCTCCGGGGGCAACGGTGTTGACTACGGCTGTTTCCATAGCGCCGGTTCCGGACGCGACAAGACAATAAACCTTTTCTTTCGTCTGAAACAGCATTTTAGATTTTTCTAACGTCGACTCCATAATCGATACAAATTCAGGAGTCCGATGGTGGATCGTATCTTTGGCTCCGGCAAGCAATACATTGATCGGCACCGGCGTGGGTCCTGGCGCTAGAAGATAGTTCTTTTTAAACATAAAATCCCTCCTAAAGATGATCCCATGGAAATGGTTTATTTGTGAGATTATATCATTAAAAAATTAAAATCCTATTTCCGATAAACTTTCAAGTGGTTTTTCTCATGGCTTAAGAGAATAAACCCGGACGGCGTAGTTAGCTTTACTAATGAATGCAAAATATTGCGCGCAAGCTTTTTCGTTCCGCGATAAAACAAATCGCAAAAAGCATGACGCCCGAAGTGTCTCGAAGGAACACGAAAACCGATCGGAGCCCTTCTTATTGCCTTTTATCGCATTTTTTCGAAGAATTCTCAAACCCGATATTTATAGATTATAAAGAACGCTTCCGTGAAATAGAAATCGCGAGTGGGCTTTTATTCGCGCTCCTTCGTGTCTTTTTTGGATCGTTTCTCGGACATACATTAAAACCCATGCCCAATTAAAGTTGGGCGCACCAAGCCAGGCGCTTTGAATCAGGCGTATTAAAATAGACGCTCCGCAGAAAACGCTACAAGAAAAGCATTGATTGGCCTTCTTTAAAACCTTTCGCGTGCTTCGGCAAAGAAAGCTCTTGAAGCCAACGCGAACGATGAAAAGAC
>JAAYCF010000180.1 GCA_012744415.1 Thermotogaceae bacterium | reverse complement strand
CGCCTTCTCCACGAAACAACGCTTTCCCTCTCCACTTCCGTCGATGAGCTGAACTATCGGATACATAACATCCTGGAAGAACATCAGGAAGCGAAAAAAATAAACCGAAAGCTCTCTGAAAACCTGGCTTCCGCGCTTTACAACTCCTTCCGGTCGCAAAAGGCGGAGGAAGGTGTGAAAACGGTAGTGGAGATCATGCCTTCCGAAGAAATCGCCAAAGGGTTAAGCGGAAAACTGATGAGCGAAGAAAACACCATCGCCTTCCTACTCTATGAACGACCGAAAGGCAGCGGTTATATCCTCTCTTCGACCCAAGAAAGCTGGAACGCCAAGTCAATCTTTCAGAAGGTCAAAGAGTTCCTGGAAATCAAGGGAGGCGGGACCGAAAAAATGGTTCAGGGAACTGTGGAAGGCAATATCAGCGCGATCAAAGAAAAATGCGAATCTATCATAAAGAGTTATTTTTCCTCGGGAGGATTGTTATGAAGAAATACGCGATACTGGGTATCTTGATGCTCGTTCTTTCGTTTTCCGCCTTCGCTCTGCAGGTGGGAATTTCTTTCAACGGGGATTTGCAGGACGCGACACCCTGCACCTATCTCGGTGCGACCGTACGCAGTACCTGGGGCCTCGCTGGTCTTGAATTGACCGTTATGCCGCAGATTCTGCCCGAACTCGACTTCACCAGCTACCGTTTTATCGTTTCACCCTCTATCGGTTGGGGAACGCCGGAACTGAGGATCTTTGCCGGGGTTTCTCCCCATCTGATGCTGAGAAAAGGACAGCTTGACTTTGACATCGCGAAATGGAATATCGGCGCGGGCGCTTCCTTTATGTTTGCGAAAAACGTCCTCTGTTTCTTCGAGTTTTTCGTTGGTTTCGACTTCCGTAACTATGAACAATTGGATCAATTGACCACCGGCTCGTTTATCACCGTCGGGGTTACCTATAACTTCAACGTCGGGTTTTAGAAGGGAGGTTCTGATTTGGCCGAAAAGTATAATCTGCAGGATCCCTATACCAACCTTGTCCGGACAAAAAAAGAAAAGATCCGTATCTTTCTCGTGAACGGCTTTCAGGTGCAAGGAAAGCTGAAATCCTTTGACAATTTCACCTATCTGATGGAGGACGGCAAGACCCAAAGCTTGATCTTTAAACACGCGACGAGCACGATTCTCCCGCTGACCCCCATCAAATTGCCGCCTCCGAAAAGCGATAAATGAAACCGTGGCTTTTTATCGCATTCTGCCTGTTGACCGGGTTGTCATTCGGTAGCTTTCTTGATGAAGAGACCATCCTCGATCGGGGGGAACGGTTGACGGTATCCCAGAACGAGCTGTTTTACGTTAAAGAAGGGGTGAAACCGCCGGTCATCGTTCTCCTTCACGGGTTTGGAGCTTCTGTATACAGTTGGGACAAAGTTTATAAGCCCTTGGCGGAAGTATCGACGGTGATCGCCTATGATCGGCCCGGTTTCGGTTATTCCTCTCGCGTTTTTTCATTACCTGAAGGGGCGTACAATCCTTATCTCCTCGAGAACCAGGATGAGATCTTATTCGATTTGGTCGATTCCGTCGCGGGATCCCATCAATCCTTAATTTTAGTGGGCCATTCGGCCGGCGCGGCCGTCGCGGTGGAAGCTTATTTTCAAAAACCCGATCGTATCGCGGCTTTGAT
>JAAYCF010000179.1 GCA_012744415.1 Thermotogaceae bacterium | reverse complement strand
CGAGGAGATATGGGTGCCCGAGTACCAAAAAAAGATGCCTTTAATCGAGCGGCTTTTTTATCCAGAAAAATATATATTTTTAAGCAACTGCCTGGCAAACCGGGATCCGCGCTCCGGAGGCATCGGCAACATGGTGAACTGCGGCGCGGCGATGTATCTATCTCCGGTTGGGCTGGTGAACGCGGGCGATCCTGAAGGGGCTTATCGTGAAGCGATCGCCTTTGCTTCGGCTCACCAGACCAGTTACGGATTGGAGGCAGCGGGTGTTTATGCCGCATGCGTAGCCGCGGCCATGACGCCTGAGATAACGGTTGACGATATTTTGGCGATCGCGATCGCGTCGGCTAAAGACGGAACGAAAAAGGCCATTCTATCCATACTGAACGCCGTACCCGATGTAAAACAACCTGATGATTGCCCCCACGTCTTTCATAAAGCTTTGGAGCCCTTTAGTTCGATGGGGGACGATCTACAGAGATCGCCGGATAAGATCGGGCTTCCTACCGATAACTACGCCCCATCTCGGACGAAGTCCATCGAAGAATTGCCGATGGCGTTAGGCTATATTGCCTACTATCGCGAAGATTTTCACAAGGCTTTGGCCGGAGGTGTCAACTCGGGGCGGGACACCGATTCTATCGGGTGTATGATCGGAACGATCTTGGGAGCCTGGCTCGGGATTCAAGCCATCGACCCCAAGATGGTTGAGCAACTCGTCCAAGCTAATCGTTATCCGTTAACGGAGATTGCCGACCAATTAACCGGAACGATCTTACGGATTCAAGAAGCAGACCAAAGGAAAGCTGAAGCTCTCCATACCCTGCGAAAACAATTATGCGAAGAGGTGAAAGGATGACGCCGAAAGCGTTCGCCGAAAAGATGGGCGAGGAACATTTGCTCGAAAAAGTGTACGCCGGGATTTTGGGAAAGATCATCGGGGTTCGGCTGGGGGCGCCGGTCGAACCACTTTTCTGGACAGCCGATAAAATTCGCGAGGCTTACGGGGAGATCACCGGTTATATTAAGTTTTATCGAAACTTCGCCGCCGATGATGACATCAATGGCCCCGTATTCTTTATCAAAGCGGTGGAAGATACGTTAACCCGTTATGGAACGACGGTCACCGCGAAGGATATCGGCGATGCGTGGTTAAACTACACCGCGGAAGGACACGGCATGTTCTGGTGGGGCGGATACGGCACTTCTACTGAACACACCGCCTATGTCAATTTGCAGAACGGTATCTTCCCGCCACATTCGGGCAGCGCTGCAAAAAACGGGGACGCTATCGCCGAGCAGATCGGCGGGCAGATCTTTATCGACAGTTGGGGACTCGTCTGTCCCGGCGATCCCGAGTTAGCGGCGAAATATGCCGGGATGGCCGCCAGCGTTTCTCACGATCGAAACGCGCTCTACGGAGGCCAGTTTGTGGCCGCCTGTATTGCCCTCGCCTTCACCGAAACCGATACTGAAGTCCTGTTTAAAAAGGCGATTGCGGTCATTCCGAACGATTGCGGCTACAGACGGATGGCCGAAGATGTCTATCGGGTCTACCTGGAGAATCCGACCGACTGGCGTCAAACGTGGCGGTACATCCAAACGACCTATAACGATAAAAAATACCCAGGTACAGTCCATATCATCCCGAACGGCGCGGTGATTGTCTGCGGACTTCTTCATGGCCAGGGAGATTTTTCTAAAACCATCACCATCGCGACGATGTGCGGCTGGGATACCGATTGCAATGCGGGTAATCTCGGAACGATCGCCGGCGTTTTCTGCGGACTCTCCGGCATTTCGCCCAAATGGCGGGAACCGATTAAGGATTTTGTGGCCACTTCCAGCGTAATCGGTTCTCAGAACAATCATGATATCCCCTCCATCGCCCGCTATTTCTGTTTTGTACGGAAACTTTTATCATCGGGGTACAAGAAAGAAAACGCGCCTGTCTTCGACCGTTCGGTTCGTTTCGACTTCCAACTGCCCGGTTCGACCCACGGGATGCGCGCTTTTCCGGAAAATCGCGTAACGCTTCAAAATTGCAATGAGATAGACCCGGAACGACAAGGGGGCCTCTTGATCCGTTCGAACTTCATTCTCCGAAACTCTGAATTTAAAGTCTTCTATAAACCCTTCTACCGAAGAAAAGACTTCGACGACGAACGCTATATTCCGAACTTTTCTCCCACCGTCTATCCCGGCCAAACGCTTCAAACCGAAATCGAAACGAATGACCTCGTCCCCGGAATGGATTTGATGGTTAAACCCTACGTTCAGGATACGGACGGACGGCAATGGGTGGGGGAATCCTTAAACCTTCTCCGAAACGGGCAGCCGCTGTCGATCGCATACACGATTCCGCCGGTGTTAGAAGGCGCGGTCATCGAAGAGGCGGGTCTGAAATTTTACAATTCCGGCCGTGAATCCTTCTACGGAACCCTTATCCTGAAAGACTTTTCCATTACGGGTAAAGCGCATTACACGCTCGACCCGGCAAAACAGGCGGTCGAGTTCGGAACGGTTACCCCCTTTACATGGCACAAAGGCGTCTGGACCTTACCCGGAGGCGTCGTTCAAGGCGTCTGCGCGGACGAAGGCAATCTCTATACCGGATCCGTGGATTGGAAAAACGTCCGTTTTCAATCCCGAGTTGAAATACCTTTTGGCGGGAACGCCTACTTGCTCTGCCGCGTTCAGGGAAACCTCCGATACTATGGATTCGGGTTTGAAAACGGGGAAGCGGTGGCATTTATCAAAGACCTAAGCTCTCGGTCCCGGTGGAAAAAACGGATTTTGCAGCGAGTCCCTTATTTTTGGAAAACAGGAGAAACTTACCTTTGGACGGTTGAAGCCCTCGGGGACCAATTCACCTTTTACGTGAACGATCAGCCTCTCTTTACTGTGCGCGAGGCCACGATACCGACGGGGATGGTCGGATACCGAATCGAATCCGGGTGCCGGTTATTCATCCATTCCTTTGAACTGAAGGAGGAATGAGATGTCGGAAGTCTTTCGATCCGGAACGGAAGAGAGAGGGGACATCCTCATCCAAATTGAACCCCTCACGAACCAGCCTTTCGCAGCCTGTGAAAACCAGATAGAAGTCCGGAGCCGGTATGAATCGCTCTTCGGGGAGCATCTTAGGCGCTTAGTAGACAGACTGATTGCCGAAAGCGGGCTTAAAGGCTACCGTATCTTTGCAAGCGATAGCGGGGCGTGGGACTACACGATCAAGGCGCGGTTCGAGAGTTGCCTCCGGGCGCTCAACAGGAGCAACACATGATAACCCCCTATCTCTGGCGATCGATGCTGTACGTTCCGGCCAACCGACCGTCTCGTTTGCAAAAATGCGCGCGGTATGGCGCCGACGCGTTGATCCTTGATTTGGAGGACTCGGTTCCGGATTCTGAGAAAGCGGAAAGTCGCCTCCTTTTGAAACAGGCGTTGAAAGAGCCGATTTGGGATTCCGCAGAGTTGTACGGTTCAAACGGCGGATCCGAGCGCGTCGATCTTTTCGTCCGGATCAACGCGATGCGTACACGCTATTGGCGGGAAGACCTGGAAGCGGTCATTCCCGAAGAGATCTTCGGCTTGAAAGTTCCGAAAGTTGAAGAGCCCACGAAAGTTGAAGAGCTGGATCATGCAATATCCCGCATCGAAAAGGCATCCGGTATTGAAGAAGGAAGGACGAAACTCCTGCTCTCCATCGAAACGGCGAAAGGATTGCTCCAGCTTTCTGCAATATGCGCGGCCAGCGCCCGCGTGATCGGCGTCGGTTTTGGAAGCGAAGACTTTATGACCGACACCGGGATCGATCGCGACAACCTGCGCTATGCGCGGATGCAGATGACCCTCGTCGTCAAAGCCTTCGGGTTGTACGCGCAGGACAGCGTTTATCCGGCATTCTCGGACCTGGAAGGGCTAAAACAGGAGACAGAGGAAGCGAAACGCATGGGAATGGACGGAAAAACGGCTATCCATCCGAATCAGATAGAAACCATCCATTCGGTCTTTCAACCTTCCGACGCCTTATTGGAAAAAGCGGGAGAAATTTGCCGGATGGCGGAAGCGGAAAACGGCCGCGTGTTCAACTACCACGGGGAAATGGTCGACCGCCCGATTGTCGAACGATATCGGCGCCTCCTGCAGCGGTCGAGGGAAAACTGATGAAGGTCGATGCGGCTTTCCCGGATAAGGTCGTCCGCTCTTTGGAAGATGCGGTCGAACGCATCGGACTTGGCGACGGGATGACCGTGTCTTTTCACCATCACCTCCGTGAAGGAGATCGCGTCTTGCTCGCCGTTCTGGAAGCTGTGCGGAAAAAAGGAATTCGAGGCCTTACACTCTGCGCCTCCTCTCTGATGAGGTGCCATGACGGCCTCATTGATTTCCTCCGGGACGGTACCGTGATTAGAGTCGACTCTTCCGGATTACGGGGACGTTTGGGACAATTCGTTCGACAGGGCGGGATGAAACAACCGGTGATCCTCCGCTCGCACGGGGGACGCGCGCGCGCTGTCGCCGACGGAGAACGCGCGATCGATATCGCCTTTATCGCCGCTTCCGCCTCCGATATTTATGGAAACGCAAACGGGGTTCAAGGTGACAACGCTTTCGGGTCCCTCGGTTATGGCATCTGGGACAGCTTTCAAGCGAAAAAGACGGTTATCGTCACCGATCATTTGTCTCAGAGCTTGCTCCCCTACATCAGCATTTCGCAATCACACACCGATTGCATCGCCGTCGTTGATTCAATTGGGAACAGGGGACTATTGAAGGCCGGTGCTTTAGCCGAAAAATCCGACCCGCTATCGACGGCGATCGCAAAGAACGTCGCAACCCTTCTACTTGCGACTGGCATCGCGCGAAACGGCAGCAGTATTCAAATGGGGAGCGGTGGCGTCAGCCTTAAAGTGATTCGATACCTGAAAGAAGCTTTCTTGGAACGGGGATGGCGGTTTCGACACGCGGTCGGCGGGATCACCGGCGGCTTGTTGAACGCGCTCGAGGAAGGGTGGATAGAGGCTTTAATGGACGTTCAAAGTTTCGACCCTGCGGCCGCGG
Source organism: Thermotogaceae bacterium (assembly GCA_012744415.1). Lineage (GTDB taxonomy): Bacteria > Thermotogota > Thermotogae > MWEM01 > MWEM01 > MWEM01. The sequence goes on along the minus strand of JAAYCF010000179.1, from coordinate 927 downwards.
TTTCAATCTTGAGGAATCGAAATCATCACGAAATTGACGTGAACACTTACGCTAACCCGGACAATCCCTCCAATATGGTTAATGATCTGGATATAGCGATCCTAAGCGCTTTGGAGATCGATCTGGATTGGAACATCAACGTCTTGACCGGTTCCGACGGAGTCTTAATGGGCGCGATCGGCGGGCATCCTGATGTGGCGGAGGCTTCCAAACTCACGATTGTCGTGGCCCCGCTGATTCGGGAACGCATACCGATCGTGGTTGACCGGGTCCGAACCGTCGTCACACCGGGCAAGGACATCGATATTTTCGTCTGCGACTGGGGCATTGCCGTCAAAGAAGAACGCGAAGATATCCGGCGTTCATTGACCGAAAAGGGGATCCGCTTTCATACCATGAAAGAACTCTTCGAAAAAGCGACGCGTCTCGTCGGTCAAGTGAAAAAAGAAGAAACGGGCGGGCGCCCTGTCGCTTGGGTTCAGGACAGAAGGGGACGAGTCCTCTCCGAGATCTACGAATCAGAGACAAGCGGGGGTGAACACCGTTGAGATCATCGACGATTTTGAGGCGGGTTTATAAAAGCCGTTATTACTACTTTTTGCTTATCCCGGCATTAGTCTATTTCATCATCTTCCACTACGTCCCGATTGCGGGCGTTTCTCTCGCCTTCCAAAAGTACCGGCTTTTCGGAGGCAATCAATGGGTGGGCTTTCAATATTTCACCGAATTGTTTGGCTCTCCCACCTTCTATCGCGCCCTCTCGAACACTTTGATCATCAGTGGTATGAAACTCCTCTTCACCTTTCCCATTCCGGTCGTCCTGGCGATCCTGATCAATGAAGTGCGTTCGAAACGCTTCAAGAAGGTCGTTCGGTCGGTCGTCTACCTTCCCCATTTTCTGTCCTGGGTGGTCATCACCGGCATCTT
>JAAYCF010000015.1 GCA_012744415.1 Thermotogaceae bacterium | reverse complement strand
TTTTAATCGTCAGCGCCTCCAGCAATTTGATCATAAAATATCCGATCGCCGTCTGGCTATCCACATCTGCCGAAATCTTCGATACGTCTTCCTGCAACAGCGCGTAAAAGTCTTCTCGTTGGGCGGCAAGGGACATAAAATCGCGGATATGAATCTTCATCTGGTTGAATTGTTGCAAATGCCTCAAACCCGAGATGTACTTCGGGTCCCAAAGCCGCTCGAACTCGTAAAGGGTAAAAAGCTTTAGAGAAGAAGCGTCAAGTTTTTCGTTGATTTGTTCAATCACTTCCGGATTAGCCAATTTCCTGCCAAATTCCTCCGTCATCGAAGCGTATTCGGTAATAAACTGTTCTAAAACATCGTCCCGGTTCTTCTCCGCTTCGAAAATCTTTAAGGAAATCTTGGAATACTCAGATTCCTGATCTGATGTCACCCGGTTGGACGCTTGCAACTGACCGACCGCTTCGATTTCCTGTTCTTTTAATCCGATGAGCGCTAAAAATTCTTTCTCGATATCGGAAAAAGATTGAGAGACTTCATTCGTGGAAAAGAGGGTGTTCTTTCTCGAAAGGATGCCATCTTGAGACAGCGATTCGACCGTGTTCCGGATCTCTCGGAGTTGGTTGGTAAAATTCGTCTTCATTCTCTCGACTTCTTCCAGGCGATCCGTATAGCCTAGCAAAGAGATTTGACGCAACGTGGTAGAAGTTTTTTGAACCAGTGTATTCAAAGAGTTGTCAAAAGCGATCTGTTCTACGCTGAGTTCAAGAGTTTCAGACATATTTTTCGTTTCATTTTTCAATAGCGCGTTCGAGTTCGAAACCAATATCAAAACCCCAACCAGGACCGCTAAGATGATCCCGAAAAAAACGAAAAATTGATGAGATATTTTCATAAAAACTCCTCCGATATTAGGATAAACCCAGCAGCTTAAGGAACTCGTGCATCATATAGACCTTAACTCCGGTATTTTTGGCGATCGGCATCAGGTACTCAAAATCGCGGTCGAAAACGGCAATATCCGGCATATACGCCAGACTGTCACGTAATTCGAAACCGGTGATCCCGCTGAGTAACCCGATCTTAACGCTCAATTCTTCGTTATCGGTCAGTACGGAGATGATCTTTCCCCGCAAACCAGGAGCCGTTTCTTCCGAAGGCGTCCGCGAAGGAACCGAAATGTCCTTACGAATCGGGGGTACAGCTTCTTCGATCTTTTCGGCGCTTTCTTTCGAAAGTTCCTCGACGGCAAAATCCGATTGGAGGGTCTGGGGTGGTTCCAAAAAGGTTATATTCTGGAATTCATCGTCGACCGAAAAATCAGTAGCGAGTAACTCGGGCTCCGTTTCTTCGGGCCCGAACGTTTCGATGCCCGTCAGGATTGCGAGAGGCGGGAGCCCACCCGGTTTGTTTTCTGTTTCGCCCGAGTCTGGTTCGAATTCTATCTCTTCGCTCCCGATGACGATTTCGAAGTCGTTTTTTGCGATATTTTCAATGACCGGTTTGAGACTCTCGACATCGGTGTTAGGCATTTGATCTGAATCGTCTCGGGTTTCGCCCAGAATCTCGATTGCCTCTTCGTTTTCCTCCGTCTCGAAGCGCGTTATTTTCAGTTCATCTTCGATTGTCCGTAGGCTTTCAGAAGCGCTTTCCCGTTCGAGGGACGAATCGTCTCGGGTTTCTTGCGGATGCTTTATTTCCTCACTGTCGGATTCTACGTCTAAGCGCGAGATTTTTGTTGTATTCTCGCTTGGTTCAAGGCTTTCGGATACGACCTCCTGTTGTAGCGAGGGATCGACCGGGGTCTTCTGCGGAAGGTCTATCTCCTTACCATCGTTTTCTGCTTCGAAACGCATGAATTCTTGCTTATTTTCGAGTGGTTCAAGGAGTGGCAGATCGCTTTCTATCGAGATTTCCCGTATTTGCGTCGTATCGCCCCGACTTTCTTCCGAAACGGAGGAAACGGGTTCCGCTACCTCTTTCAGTTCAGGTTCCGTAACAATCTCGTTTGTTACGGTCAAGCGCTTCATCAAGTCTTCGATATCTTCGTTAAAACCACCGTCACTCCGATCTTCACTCTCATAGGCCATCTTCTTTTCGGGAGGGGCAACCGGCAGTTCGGACAGACTCATCTCGTGATCCTGTACCTTAAACAGATTCATGAGTCCTTCTTCGCCATCAGAGTCTTGAATGTCGTCAGCCTTCCGGGTTTCTTTTTCTCGTCCCGCCCGCGGTCTACTCAACGCGTCAGTAATCCAATTCTGATCTTCGGACAGGCTACCAGAGGAGGTTTCGTGATCGCTTTCTGTCTTATAGACAGGACCAGGCATTTTCTTTTGCCCTTTCTCGACCGATTCCGGAGCGTCGTTTTTCTTTTCTTCTTTTTCCGAATGATTTTTTGTCTCATTTTCTTGTTCGAGCATCGTCAGCGCCGTCAGCATTTCGGTTTCGTCCGACGGGGAAAGCTCTAAAACTCCCTCTTCAAGCTTCGATACCGGGATGGTTTTTGACGCCGGAGATACGAAAAGGGTCAACAACGTCCCGATCTCGGCTTTATTGAGAAACGGGTAACGCTCCTTCAGCCATCTGTTCGGATCAATCCCTTCGGCTGTTTTTTGTTTAAGCTCTTTCGCTACGCTTTCCAAATCGATCCAATTTTCCGGAAAGAGATTGAGGACACCATCTTTGATGGTCGGCTGGTGCGTGTAGAAAGACTGTATTTCCTTTTCGATGAATGTTTGTAACCGGTCTTCTTCGAAATAACTGCGGAAAGCCTTCTGATCGTATAGCTCCTTAAGAGGAATGATCAACCGGCCGATCTCGGAGAAAGTAAGCGCGAAAGCGGTTTCAATGATCCCTCTGGAATCGATCGTCCCAGGCCGTTCCTTTTTGGAGAAAAGCCCTTTCTTTTCCTCTCTGAAAAAAGCGGTTTTGAGAGCGACCGTTTCAACGAGGTTCTTTGAAACGAAAACCTCTCGTTCCGGATAGAGAAAACGAAAGAGATTTAGCGTCGCGGCTCCCCCTCGATTGTTTTCGAAGAAACGTATCAATGGCGTATAGGCGGGGATCACCGTCTTTAAACGGGCGGGGTCGATATCCTTCTCGCCGGTTAACTCTTGAAAGGCCTGGTAAGTCTCGTTTTCGTTTAAAAGCGTCGGCAATCTCGAAAAAACTCGTTTCAGGAGGTTTTTAAGGGTATTCAGCGAGGCAAAGAGATGGCGTCCTTTGGTGTCTTGACCGATTTCTGTGAAACCCAAGTGAACGGGTTTGAGGGATGCCTCCCCCCCTTCCGGAATCATCTCTTGCTCGCGCGCTTCGGACTCGTGAACCAAAGAGAGGGCCATCCGTTTAAGGAGGTTTCTAACCTCTTTGTGGCCGATCTTCCAATCCGCCGCCATCGTCTCATCACTCACGATCTTTTCTTTTCCCTCAGAAAAGTAATCACGCAAAAATCGCGCGAACTCTTTTTTTAATGTGTCATCCATTCTACGCCTCCATCTTCAAGACGAACGCCAGCGTTTCTGACAAAGAGCGGGAAACAAAGGTGGGGAAGATCGGATCGACCCCTTTCGGATCTCTTTCGTTCGGAATCGACTCTTCTTTGGTTTCTCCTGAGAGCACCAGCAGCGTGTCCACGCCATTTTCAGCGCCCATACGGATATCGGTATAGAGCCGATCGCCAATGATCAGGGTCTCGGCTTTTTCTCTTCCAAATCGTTTGAGAAGTAGGTTCAGCATTTCGGTTTGCGGCTTTCCGAGAACCATATCCGGACTGCGTCCCGTAGAGGCGCGGATTAACGCAATCATCGCGCCATTATCAGGAAGGGGGCCTTCCAGTGACGGGCAGTTGATGTCGGGGTGGGTGCTGATATAGAATAGCCCCTTTCTCACCCAATGGCAAAAATTTTTTAGTTTTTCGTAGGAGAGTCCGGTGTCATATCCCAGAACCGCCACGTCATAGGCACTGTCCATACAGCGATCGAAAGGCAGCGCCAGATCAATACCCTGTTTTTTATACTCTTCCGCCGCGTCAGAGGTTCCCATAAATAGAACGCGTTGGTTGGGAAAACGATCTTTTAAGAATAGAATCGTCGCATGATTGGACGTGCAAAGGTTCTCACGGTCGATCTCGAATCCCATACAGGCAAGGTTTTTATAGTAAGTCTCACTGCTTTTGGAGGAGTTATTCGTTAGAAAAACGAAGTCCTTTTGCCTCGCTTTCAACCAGCAGACGAAATCGATCGCCCCCGGAATCGGCGTGCGATCGAGATAGATGGTGCCGTCCATATCCAGAATAAAGAGATTCTTTTCAGTTAACCGTTTGGCCACCGCAAAAGAAGCCACTTCCATTTCATTGCGTTCCCATAATAATTCCATGCATCTCTTCCTTCGACAGGTACCTGACGGGGATACCAAATTCCGCCGGGTCGCTTAACCATCGCTTGATGACTTCTGTCGCTCGGCAATCGTCTTCATTATACTGCAAAATGGCTTGCAGGACTTCGCGATCGTTCTTTTCTTTCCATTGGCGGAAATACCGAATCGACTTTTGCCCTTCCAAGTTCACTTTCCATTCATAACCCAGCCATTTCGCCACCATCTTAAGAGAATAATGCTGGATCGGAAGAATCATATTCCGTTTAAGTATATCATAAACATCCCAAAGCTTGATTCGATCAAGCGGTATTTGGGTTTTCTGCGACAGCTGTTCCAATACTTTTCTCTCATATTCAAAAAAGTGATACACATTTCCCGCGCGCGCGTTTAGGAAACGCAACATCGATCGCGCCACGATCTCGAAGTGGGTCTCTTCTTTTATCAAGAAGGGGAGATACACATCCTGAAAAGAAAATCCGAAAAGATAAGGGGTAATGTCCGCTTCGATATCGAAGTACAAGTCCGATTCTCCCGAACGCCATTCAGAGGGAGTTTCAAATCCCTTGGCGATCAATACCAGATCGTTGATAAACGCATACGCTTTCAGTTTTATTTTCTCGACGCCTTTGATCTTTTCGATCATCTCCGGGGTGAGGGGTTTACTCAACAGATCGTCTATCGTGCGGATACCGTAGAGTTCGGCGGTTGCGAGCGTCGGAGCGGTAACCCCCGATAAGGCTTTCAATGTAAGATGCCGCTTTTCAGGAATGATGGCGCTGCATTGATTCCAAAAAACGCAGGAAGCGCAAGCTTTAGAAGTTTCGGGGTAAACGGTTCCCATATTTTCAAAACCTCTTTCCATAAAGGCCAGGAAATTCGGTTTCGCGCTCTCGGTAAATTTCAAACGCGCGTTTCTGACTCTTCCCAAAAATAGAGCCTCTTCGGTTGTCGGGATCCCCGCGTCTTTGAGGAGCATGTAGGCCAGAAAGGCAGTCGTTCGGTGTCGGTCGGAGATCTCTCGGGAAAGAAACGGCAGCAGTATCGTGTATTTACCCCCGTCCCAGTAGAGCCCTCCCACTTTCATCTCCACATTCATTTCGCAGAGCCGGCCCGCGAGGATGGGAAATAGAATGTTCTCCCGTCTTAGAACGGCTTCGAAGGTCTTATCTTTGTCCCAATCGGCGTCCGTGTACGGCCTTCCATCCAAAAAACCGCGCGTGATCTCCAGATGCCTGACCTTAATCGACTGATCCATCTCGCTGCTTAAGAACCCGTTTTCTTTCATCAGCAAGAAACGCCGCGGGCATTCGTAGTAATTGAACAAATCTTCATTTTTAAGGTTGTCGACACCCATCTTATTTTCCTACACAAAATTTGCTGAAAATTGTCTGCAGAATGTCTTCGTCAAAGGACCGCCCGGTGATCCCGTCGAATATCTCGACGATCTCGCGCAGATCCTGCCCGAGTATCTCAAACATGCCAGTCTCTCGAAATCGTTCTAAACCTCCGGTCAGAATCGCGTGGGCGCGTTTTAAAAGATCAATCTGAAAGGTTGGGACCCACATCGTTCCCTCCTCTATACGGGAGGCCTGATATAATATGTCTTTCATCGTTTCCTTGACGGTAGACAACCCCGTTTGGTTCAAGGCTGAGATGTTAAAAACCGGATCCTGACCAGCGCCGGGTTCGGTCAAAGCTTCGATCTTTCTCTTCACTCCTTCTTCCAGATCCGTCAGTCGGGTCTCCGGATATTTGTCGCATTTGTTGATCAGGATGATCTTACGCTTCCTGCGAATATTTTCAATCATTCCGGGCTCTTCCTCTTCCGCCCTATCTTCCAGATCGAGAAGGTAGATGATCAAGTCCGCTCGGTCGATAAGCTCCATGGTCTTTCGGATACCTATTTTTTCTATCGTGTCTCGCGTTTGTCGCAATCCCGCCGTATCGAACAATCGGATATATAAACCGTGAAACAGGAACGGCTCGCTAAGATAGTCCCGAGTCGTACCCGGAATCTCAGACACAATGGCTCTGTCCTCGCCAAGCAGCACGTTCATTAAAGTGGATTTGCCTACGTTCGGGCGTCCGCAGATCACGACTTTCAAACCTTGGTTCAATCGCTCTGCGATCTCGATTTTCTCGATGAAAGCGTAAAAAAAACGGGCGATCTCCTCCCCGGCGGCGACGATTCGCCCCGGTTGTTCGGCATAATGCTCTTCTGGATAGTCGAAAGCGACCTCCAGAGAGGCTAATAGTTCCAGCAGGCGTTCCCGGATCCAGAAAACCGGTTGCTCATTTTGGTCGTGAAGCTGTCGAGCCAATATCTCCTCTACGGAAGGGGAAGCGGTATGGATGAGCGCGTTGATGGTCTGAGCGCCTATCAGATCGATCTTTTTATTCACAAAGGCGCGAAAAGAGAACTCCCCTGGCTCCGCCGGGCGCGCGCCGTTCTCAAACAAGGTGTTCAGAACCATTTGAACCGGAAGAAATCCGCCGTGTGTAAATATCTCAGCCATATCTTCCCCCGTAAAAGAGAAAGGAGCCCGGTAGAAAACGACTTGAACTTCGTCCACCCAGTGGCCTTCGGTGTTCTTCCAAAACCCGTGATAGATACGACGGGGTTTGAGGGAAGCGAGCGAAAGGGGTTGGCTTCCGGATATCTTCTTTTGAAAGAAGAACGGGAGTACAACGTTCATACAGTCTTTCCCGCTGACGCGCACCGCCGCGATCGCTGAAACCCCAGGAGGCGTCGCTTGCGCAGCGACGATGTCGTTGCGCAAAAAGACATTTCTCATACTTTCACATTCTTTCCGGAGCGGTAACGCCCAGAAGTTTAAGACCTTCTTCTATTGTCTTTCGAAACGCGGAGGCAAGATTCAACCGCGCATTGGAAAGCTCCGGTCGGTCAGGATCCACGAAGACGTGGCCGGTATAATAGTTATGAAAGGCATAGGCCAATCCGTAAAGGTAATTGGTCAAACGATGGATCTGTTGGGTGGTGCAGATGTCTCGAATGACCTCCGGAAACAGCAGCAGATCGCGAATCATGAAGGTTTCATCTTCTGAATCCAGGCGATCCAGGTTCTGATTTTCCGTATAGGTGAATCCTTTATTCCGCGCGTTTTCAAAAAGCGAATGAATGCGGGCTAACGCATATTGCACATAGTATACGGGATTGTCCATGGATCGGCTGAGAGCGAGATCGATATTGAACTCCAGCTGGCTGTCTTTGTCTACCATTGCAAAGAAGTACCGGACAGCGTCTTTCCCGACATTTCGCACCAGTTCGTCGAGCGTGACGAAATTGGCCGCCCGTTTGGACATCTTGACGATCTCCTCATTTTGACGCAACGAGACCATCTGATGCAGTATGACGTTAAAAAACCCTTCCGGTATGCCCAAAGCCTTCATCGCCGCATTCATGCGGGTGATGTGTCCGTGATGGTCTGCCCCCCATATATCATATACTTTCGAAAAACCGCGGCGATATTTCTCATAATGATAAGCGATATCGGTCAGGAAATAAGTCGCCATCCCGTCTGAACGAATCAAGACCTTGTCCTGGTCTTCCTCGAAATCCGATGTTTTGAACCATAGCGCCTGGTCTTTCTCATACAGCGCTTCGCGACCTTTCAGCTGTTCTAATACTTCTTCAACGATACCGTCACGGAACAAAGAAGCTTCGGTGTAGTATACGTCGAAATGTATCTGGATCGCTTCCAATGTTCCTTTTATCATTTGAAAGATCTCGTTTTTGGCTCTTTCCATAAAGATTGCTTCGATCGAATCGTCCCATTGATCTTTATAAACGGCGCCGCTCTCGTTATGGAAGCGTTCGGCAATGTCGACCAAGTATTCTCCGTGATAACCCCCTTCGGGAATCTCGTACTCACTGCCGCAGAGCCGGTTGTAGCGCACCCATAACGAGCGCGATAATAATTTCATTTGCTTGCCAGCATCGTTGAAGTAGTATTCCCTCGTGACGGCCACACCCGCTTTTTGGAAAACTGAAGACAGGATATCTCCCAAAACGGCTTGACGGCCATGACCGATCGTCAGGGGGCCTGTCGGATTCGCGCTAACGAATTCGAATTGGATGGACTCCGCCGGCATTAGGGAAAGAGAGGAGGCATACTCTCCCTGGAGGATCTTGAGGGTTCTCTCTTGAAAATAGGAAGGTTTCAGGAAAAAATTGATGAAACCGGCGCCCTCGATAGAAACGGAAGCGATATAAGGGAGAGCTTCCAAACCTCCGACCAACGTTTGCGCAATGAGACGCGGAGCCTTTTTCAAAACTTTCGCGTAGACCATCGCCACATTGGTCGAAAAGTGCCCAAACTTCCTTTCGGGGGGGATTTCGATTCGAAACGCCTCTGGATCCTCTTCAGAAAGGTTGTAATTTGCGCGCATGAGATGAGAAATCGCATCTTTTAGTACTTCCAATAACGTTGTGTACATTATTCACCTGATTCCTTTTGCCGTATTCGACCCCATTCAAGATATCGGCCTTCTTCCGGAAGCGGGATTTCGAAAATCTCGAGGACGGTATCGTTCCCTAAAATGTATTGCCGGACCGGATCATTTTCCGAAGCTGGATGACCGTTTTCCAAAAGGGCTCTTTGCAGAAGGAGAGAATCCCGCGCTTCCTGAATCCGTTTACGGCCGATCTCTATCCTTCCGTTACGTTCAAACCAAGTACATACGAGCGCAAAACAGAAAAAAGAAAGGGCGACCCCTATCAATAGTTCCAACAATAATGAAAACCCTTCTCTGGAACGATTTGGTTGTATCACCGGGACGGTCGCCCTATTTTTAAGCATTTATTCATCTAATTCGTCAGAATTGACCTTCTCATCAGAGTCATCATCTACATCATCGGTGACATCCTCTTCATCCGCGGCACCGCCCAGTTTTTCGTAGATGAAGTTGACCACATCTTCAATACATTTCAACGTATCGGTATCGTTCTCTTCGATTTTAATCCCGAACTCATCTTCTAAGGCCATCACAAGATCAACGAGATCCAGCGAGTCCGCTCCTAAATCTTCCACGAAAGAAGAGCTCAACTTAATTTCCTCTTCTTCGAGATTAAATTTTTCGATGATAATCTTCTTGATCTGACCAAAGACTTCATTCTTCGTCAACACAACCACCTCTTCCAATTGATATTAATTTTGAGGTATTCTACCATGAAAATATACCTATCAATACTTGCGATACCGAACTATTTATCTCCTTCGATCGGAACGACACAAACAAATACGAAGTTTTCTTCTTCAGAGCGGTTGGAAAGTTGATGCAGAGACCCGGGGGGAACAAATAACGCAGTCCCTGGCGCCAAATCCCGATCACCTTCCTCGGTAAATACCGTTCCTTTTCCCTTCAAGACTAAGATTTCGTGTTCCCAAGGGTGCGAATGTTTTGGGGTATAGCCACCTGGTTCAATCGTGAAAACCCGCGTTACGAAGTTACGGGCCCCCTCGTTTTCTCCGACCATCACTTTTTTGATCACTTTCCAGGCTTTTTCCGGGTTATCATATCGCACAGCGGGTACCTCATCCGGCTTGCGAACGATTATCTTCAAAGTCTTCGACACCTCCTTTTATTCGGGAAACGCTTTTCCTCCGGCCTTTTTTCTCGGGTTCTATCACGACGTAACGATACGGTTCCAGACCTTTCGAAAAACTCTGCACGCCCGAAATAGACTTGATTGTTTCATGCACGATTCGACGCTCAAAAGCAAACATCGGATCCAGTTGAACGCTTTTTCCCGTTTGTATCACCATAAAGGCCTTATTCCTCGCGATCTTTCGAATCAATTCTTTCCGTCTGTCTTTATAATCTCCAACATCTATCAGCACCGTCATTTTCGTATCCGTTATCCTGTTGACGAATATCGTCGCCAAATGTTGGAG
>JAAYCF010000178.1 GCA_012744415.1 Thermotogaceae bacterium | reverse complement strand
TCGCCCTCTCGCTGGCTCCTAAAATCGGCGAATAAGATCCGATAATCGCGCCGCTGCTAACCTGACCTAAAAGCAAACCGAGCATAGGGGTCGCCGGTGGATTCGGATAACCGTTTTCGGACAGCCACCCTATAAAGCGATCAATCGCCATGCTTTCGTTGTAAACCAAAGAACCCGTGCAACTGATGAGGCTAAGGATAAGAGCAACGGAAAGAAGTAGCAAGAAAATGCGCTTTTTCATGGATATTCCTCCTTAATTTTTTAGATAGAAACCCCTGATTCTTCTAAACTTAAAAAATAAAGTGGAATAAGACCTGATAATCAGCCTTGTTGAGATTATAGCATAAATTCTTAATAAACACATAATTAAATTATAGCTAACAGCCTCGCTCAAGAATATTGATAACGGGTAATCAGCAAGTTAAACCACCCGCCTATACATTGCGCGGTGCCGGGATTCCTCAAAAGCATCCGACTGTGGTGTGATATAATGGTTCATCTTTACCTCAATCGGAGGGGTTTTGAAAAAAACTCTCGGTATTTTCATCGCCTGTGGACTATTCGCTTGGTCTTTGAATATCGTCAGCCTCCCGCTTCTATTTCCTCCCAGAATACAGAAGGAACCGGTTTTTATCGGAGATCTGTTGATCGTGGAAAAACCCCTTTTATCCCGGGTGTTATCCTACGAAGGACTGGCGGACGTGAAAGAGCTGGAAGACAAGGTGATTGCCCGTCTCGCTCTCCCAAAGTGGTCGCTTGTCCTTTATCGCAACGGATTCTTAGGTAAACTCAACGAAATGAAAGGACAAGCGCCGATGGCGGATTCTGACGGCGACGGGTTTCCGGATGAAGCCGAGTTGTGGGGGGAGGATGCAGAACGATTTCGTAGCTGGTTCGTTTATATCGCCATGCAGCAAAGAATTGAACTGTCTCCCGCGTGGAAGGATCGGGACTGCTCGGGTTTAATACGATTCGCCCTCCAGGAATCGCTGCGAAAGCATGATGCCCGATGGTACGTGCGTGTTCGGATCGCCCCAGCTTCCTTTCCGGATATACAGGCTTTTCATTATCCGGCCATCCCGACGCTCGGCACGCAAATTTACCAGTTAAAGGAAGGGTTTTACGGCTTCGCCAATGCACGAAACCTGTTTCTGTATAACGTGGTCAAAGTCAGTCACTCCCTGGGGCCCGAAGTAAAGCCCGGCGATCTTCTCTTTCTTTACCATCCTCAGGACGTGGCCTTCCCGTACCACGTGATGATGTACACCGGAGACGGCTTCGTTTATCATACCGGGGGATCGGATGTTTCGGAAGGGGATGTCCGGCTGTGGAAAACGGAGGAATACTTGAAAGCGGCTCCGTTGACGTGGCTCCCGGTCAAGGAAAATCCGAACTTTTTGGGGTTTTTCCGTCTTAAAATATTGAACGACAATCTTTCTTAAGGGGGGACATTATGAAAAACGCTTTATGGCTCTTTCTTTTTCTTATTGCGATATCGGGTATCGCATTCGGTTACGTCTCTACGGACAGAAACGCCATTCTTTATCCTTATCAATCCTACTCGTTTTGGGTCTATGACGAACCTGACGGAGTAACCGTCAACCTATACTATATGGGTCCCGCGCTTCAAGATTTTTTGGGCGAATTCAAGAGCGATTCTTTAAAAAAGCCGCTCAAACAGTCTGATCAAACTTTGTTTTTTGAAGAAGTGAAGATGTGGAAACGTCTGGAGATCCCATCGGGTTATTTTGAAAGAACCGGAACTTACCTCCTTGAATTTGTCTCGAAAAGCGAAAAAGACTACACCCTCCTGCTGAAGACGAACGTGAACGGCGCTTTGGTGAGCATGGGTGAATCTGTCTTCCTAAAGCTTTGGGACAACACCGAAGGAAAGGATGTCCGATTCACGCAGATCGTTACGGGGTACACTTCCCCGATACCCCTATCAATAGCTCCTTCTACGGGTATCGTCGAGATAGAGAAATCAAGGATTGTGGAAGAAACGCTGTTTATCGAAACCCCTTATGGGATTCTGTTCCTTTCGGACTCCCTCCGTCAGGAATACGCGGAGCGCGACCCTTTGATCTTCCTGACGGACCGTCCTTTATATCGTCCGGGGGATTTGGTCCAGGCTCGGGCGGTCTTATTGGATTCCCAAACCGGTGAATTGTTGGCTCAGCGTTCCGTTGAAGTCGTTATCGAGGATCCGCTGGGAAGAGAAAAGATGAGAAGCGTCTTTCAGTCCGATTCTTGGGGAGGGATCAGCTTTATTTATGAAACCTTCCCGGATGATACGCGGGGACACTATACCGTCAAGATTCGTTTCGAAAAGAAAGAGAGCGTTCGTTACTTTGAATTGGCGGACTACGCCAAGCCCTCGTTTACGGTAAAGGCCGCGCTTCAAAAACCGGTTTTCGCGCTTGACGAGCCGATAGACCTGCGTGTGGAAGCCACTTACTACTACGGGCAAAGCGTTTCGGACGCCAATCTTCACCTGCACGTCATCGAGCTTTCGGAAGACTACTACGACGAATCCGAAAAGATACTGGACAGCCGCGTCTTTCCGGTTAAAGACGGCGTCGCCAACGCTTCGCTACAAATCCCGCGAAACAAAAAACAGAACGTGCAGGTCACCTGTACGGTAGTCGACCAGACCGGCCGAGAGATCGAAGACACCCTCTTCTTCCGGTATATTCCTTCCGACGTCGAGATCGATTTTAAGCTCTCGAAGTCGTGGTTACCCTTCGGACAAACGGCAAACGGAACCGTACAGGTTAAAAGCCTCCTTTCGCAGGCTGACATCGCCCGCGCGATGATCCTGGAAATCTTTTACGACGACACGCTCGAGGCTTCGTCCACCGTCTATGCCGATCCAAACGGGGCGTTTCAGTTAGCCTACGAACCGAAAAAACCGGGATCTTACCGATTCCGCCTGACTGACGCGAAATATCCGGCTTACGCCGTGGAACGGTATTTGTTCTCTTATGCTTCCACCTATACCTATCGAACCGGCAAAGAGCTGGATGTCTTCACCAATCTGGAAACCGCCGGCCCGGGCGATCAGATTATCTTCAATGTGGTTTCCTCCTTTCCGTCGCTGAGCGTTTTAGCTTTGATCGATGACGGCAACCAGGCCAGTATTCGGGAAATAAAGCTCAAAAACGGCAACGGGCAGATTGCTTTCTACGTATCCGACAAAGTCAATGCCTCTTCCTTGAGATGCCGATTCGTGTCCTTTTACGGGTCGAAATGGTTGACGAAGTATCTATCCGTTCCTGTGGATTTGAGTCATCGCCAAGCGACGATCCTTATACGGGCGCCCGAAGAGACCCGACCCGGCGAAACCATTCCTCTCGAAGTGCAGCTGATGAACAAAGAAGAAAAACCGGTGGAAGGAGCCGTGACGCTGGGCATCCTGGACCAGGCCGTTCTCGATCTCTACGGAGACGATGATTGGGAAGGCTTGCTGAACATTCTGACCAATCCTCCCCTCCGATATGGTTTTTATTATTTCAATGATTCTTACTATTATTACCGTCTGAGGAATACGCAATCGTCCGACTATGTCTATGAAACAGCGGAGACGCTCGCGCAAACGAAACAAGCTGCAACAAACCGTTCGGTGAAGGTTCGCACGAAGTTTTCGGACACGGCCTTTTGGACGCCTTTATGGGTGGTTTCCGGCAGCGACAAAACAGAAATAACCTTGCCCGAAGACCTAACGACCTGGAGTGTGCGCGCGATGGCCTTTACGAAAACGGGGTTAACGGGATATGCCAAGACCCAGATTCTGTCGACGCTTCCGGTAACGGTCAACCCGGTGTTCCCGAAGTTCCTTCGCTCGGGAGATCAAACGCGCGTCGGCCTACTGGTCGGAAACAGTCTGGATCAAGAAGAAACTTTTACCGTATCTTTAGGATTGCCGCAAGAAGCGCAAAGCGAAGTTTTGGTGCAAACCGCAGTCATACCGGCGAGAAGCAGTCGGGTCTTCTGGTTTACGATCGCGCTTCCGGAGGTGGAACAGGAGACATCGCTCGCCTTTTCCCTCAAAGCCGAAGGCGTTACGGCTTCCGACGCGATGGTGCATGTGATACCCGTGAAGCCGAACACGATGGAAATTCCGACGGGTCTCAGCGGCCTGCTAAGCCTTGAAAACCAAAGGATCGCCTACCAAGCGGAAACGGAAACCCGATTGTCACTGACGATCAGCGCCGATATCTCGGGAGATTTGCTCGAAGCCTTACGGTATTTGATCCGCTATCCGTATGGATGCGTGGAACAAACTGTCAGCTCGTTCCTGCCGGCGATCGTGGCCCGGTATCTGATCCAGGAACGTCCGGAAATAGGTGATCAAGAACCGTTCAACGCGATAGAGGATATCATCCGAAATGGCGTTCAGAGGTTGTATGGGCTGCAGAACTATCAGGGAGGCTGGGGATGGTGGGCCGGAGGGTCTTCGGATCCCTTTATGACAGCCTATGTCCTGTACGCTTTCGATCAATTGAAACAGTCCGGCTACGAAGTGAACGAGGACGTCGTGGCCATGGGAGTACAGGCTCTTAAAAACGTCATCAAGCAAGCAAAAGAGTATGAGGCCTTCTGCTATTACGTGATCAAACTGTTCGACTCGGAGTATCCCTTGCTCCTGACGGCCACCGATAACCTTGAAACGAAGCTTTTTTTGGCGTTGTCTTTCGTTAGGATGGGAGAGAAATCCGCGGCTGACGCTCTGCTGAATGAGATTATCGGGCAAGGGACGCGAGCGGCGCCGTTATTCTATGTGCGGTTTGAAAAGAACGCCTACTTCATGAGTTCCTTCCAGAAAAATGCCCTGTTGTTGTCTTTGATGCATGCCCTTGCCTACGAAGGCGCCGAAAAGCGCGGATTAATCCTTTATCTGTTCAAGAACCGGTCGGGTGAGTATTGGACGTCCACCAAAGACACCTCCTTCGCCGTCATGGCCCTCGCGGGAGACGAGCTTCTCTCAGACCAGTACGTCTGGCAAGCGGAAGGCAATCTCTCCGACTATATTCCGGAGTTCACCCAATACGCAAGAACCCTTCTGAAAGGAGAACGCCTCACGATTCCCATTTGTTTGCGCGCGGGCGATTCTCTTGAAATCGATATCAGCGGCACGCAAGGGCTTCTCTGGAAATTAACCGGTACGGAAACGTGGAAACTGGAGGATTACAAGACAAAGACCCCTGAAACCCGTTTTTCAAGAAAACTGGAGAAGTTGTACGAAGTGACAAGCTATACCTATCAAGACAAAGACCAGATCGATACCTACCGTTTCGATATCTATCTTCCGTGGGATGTGCCCATCTTGCCGGGCCTCATCGTACAGAAGGGGATTCCCGTGGACATCGACCCGATTCTTTTAACAAACTATGAATTGGTTTATGCCTACACCGATCGCTATCAAGACGATGTGTACGAACTTTTCGTCAACGGGCACGATACCGGACTTTCTTTCGGAGAAAATTGCCGGGTGTTGGGTTTCTACCCGGATCATCTCGTCCTGAACAAAAACCCGTGGTTAGGATACGACGGCCATTATTCCCTCTACTTCGTCCCGAACAAAACGGTATTGAAGGTGGGAGACAAGGTGCGCCATCGGTTTCCGATCAACACAACCGAATCGCTGGCGTATTCTGTACTGGAGGATTCGATACCGGCTGCCTTCATACAGGCCGAAGGCGAGTACGGTTATTATGAAGGCAAGTATTTTGGTTACGGATCCAACTGGCTCTGGTACACGCACAAAGAGGACCGTTACGACCGTACGGCAGCTTTCTACAGCGCCATGAGCGAGGGGAATGCCAACGAAAAATATTACTACACGATCACCACGGCGGGCACTTTCCAGGTGCCCCCAGCCGTACTGTATGAAATGTACGATCCGAGCCGCGTCTTTGTGACAAACGGATACCAGATTCAAGTCCACGAATAGCGAAACACTGAAAAAACCGCTCTAATCGCTACTCCTTTTGGAGCGGTTTTTTTATTCTCTCGAGAATACGGGCCAAATCGGGGCGCTACAACCGATTCCCTCACCCGTTACGATTTTCGGTCAATCTTCTAACTTCGGGCCGCTTTGTGATATGATAGGGGTGTTCTTATCTTATTGGTATTGTATGTGAGAATCACAAAGGGGGGTTAGAAGATGGATGTCTTAGCACTCGTCCTTTCTTCTTTGACTTGTTTTTTTATTCTGATGGGCAACTTTAAGATCTCCCGGTTGGGAGAAGAGCAAGAAAAACGGCTTCAGGAAAACGAACGCGCTACCGGAAAAATTCTTCAGGAACTGCAAAACCTTCGAAGCGAATGGAACGCAAAAACGAAAGAGCTTCGTTCGGAACTCTCCGTGGCAAAGGGCGAGATAGAGGATCGCGCGGGAGGAAGAGCGACCGCTTCTGTTGCCTCGGAACGGATCGATTTCGAAAACGGACTCTCCCAACTCGACAGACGTTTGGAATTGATAGAACAAACGATCAAATCGTTGGAAGAAACCATCGGTCCCCGTTTGGTTCAGCCTTTGCCTCAGGAAAAGCGAATGCTAAACGGCGCTTTTGGCCAAACCGTTCCCGAGACTTCTTTAGTAGAAAAAATAAAGCAAAAATACCTGATGTTATCAACCGATGAGAAGCTTTTTCTCAATAGCCTCTTTCGAAAAGAAGACTGCGAATGGCATAAAACGGAAGATCTGGGTTTAGACGGCGCCACAGCCAAATTTTTATTACCGATGATTAGTCGGAAGCTGGTCTTTGCGGGTGTGCCCTTGATCAAAATCAAAGATGTGAACGGAACTATGAAAGTCTTATGGGGAGAGGGATTGAGGGAAGAAGACATTTCGGATATAGCCGATGTTTTTTTGAATGAGGTTCGTGTTTAATGTCCACGTTTGAAGAAGAGATCATCCGTTCGCTCCGAAACGGATCCGACCTTCCCTTCGGCGCCGCTTGCCGTATCCTGAAGGGCCGGGAGCGTGAAATGAGCATACTCCGGAAAGATATCGAATTCGTGGCTTCCGGGGGGAGCGCCATCCGTGTGCTTATCGGCGATTACGGCACCGGGAAGTCCCTTCTAGGAAGAACCGCCTTAGAATTGGGGCTTGAGGCCGGTCTGCTCCCGATTTATGTTTCCGAGCCCCCCCTCTCCAAACCGGTCGAGCTGTACCAAGCCATCATCAACGGTATGATTACGCCGGAGTTCGCCGGCGATTCCTTATTTTACCTGCTTTCGCAATGGGCGGAAAAAGTGGTCCGGGAGATAGAACAGACGGGCCTAACGAGAGGCCAGGACGTTTTATTCAAGGAACAAATCACTCAAAAGATCCTCGATTTTGAGTTCACGAATGATTTCAATATGGCGATCTCTGCCTTTATAGAAGCGCATCTTTCAGGCATGGAAGATCAAAAAAAGAAGATCGTCGACTGGATGTCCGGCAGGAAGGTGAACTACTGGGATCTGAAAGCGATCAAGATCAGCCGCCGGGTCGAGACCAAAGAAGAAAGTTACCTGTTTATCCAGGACATTTTAAAGTTATCGCAGGCTATCGCCTACAATGGGGTCATCATGGTCTTCGACGAGCTCGAATTGATGCAAAACCTGCCCTCGCGAACCACTTTCAAAGGATATGAAGCCCTCCGCGAGATACTGGACATGATCTCATCCAAGGACTTGCCTCATCTCTACTGCATCATGCTGGGAACTCCCAACTGGTTCGAAAACCCCGATCGCGGTGTAAAAAGCTATTTGGCGTTATACGACCGTTTGAAAACCGAGGTATCGGTCACCACCGAATCCACGGTTCAGACACTGGCGCTCGTCTCTCCCGACGTCTTCGACCCCCTCTTCGCGGATTTGTCCGCGATTTACGCGGCCGCATACGGTTACGACCCGAAGAATACGGTCACCGCCGCTTTGAAAGAAGCGGTCAAAACCCGTTTGAGTTCTCCCTTCCATCAGAGCCAATTCGTGGAGATGCGACAAGTCGTCAAAAGCTTGATAGAGTTCTTCGACCTTCTTAAAGATGGTGCTTCCGCGGAAAAGGCGCTGCAGATCATCGAACCTTCCGCTCGTTCCGAGAAAGAAACCCAAGCGCAAACCGCGGACTTCTGGGGTTAACCCGGCTCCCGTTCGTTAACGCGCGCGATAATAGATCTTCGTAAATCTCTATCCTCTTGAGGCGTCTTCGTCGGAATGTAAATTTTTTCTTGGCATTTCATATTTGTCCGCGTATAATACAGTTATCCAAGATTGCCAAGGGGAGGCGGACATATGAAGATAGCGATGAGGATTTTACTGTTGATCGTTGCCGTTTTAGCCGTATTCGCTGTTGTACTTCTCATCATCAAAGCGTCAAACGATGATATCCGGAGGGGAGCCAACCGGGTTGTCGAAAGCGCCGATACCGTCAACACCGATTTCCTGCTGTATACACAAGTGCGCGAATTCGATGAGGCGGTCAGCCTGCTCACGCGAGAAGCCTTCCAGATCGGTTACCTGCAGAAAGACGACGATGTGAATTCCCGAAAAACGCAGTTCGACAGCCAGTTGACGCGCGTTATCGAAAAGGCGAACGCATTGAACTCTCCGGCCGTTCTTCAATCGATTCAAAAAATCGGAGGGTATACGGATGAGCTGACGAAGTATAAAAAGGAAGAGCTGCGAAGTTTGGCTCTGTTGGACCAATACCGCGTCTATATCGTGAACGAGTTGCAGACTTCTTTTGCGCAGAACGAAGCAAATGTCGATGAATTTTTAACAATGGACGGCGAACGATACGACGAAGCGGTCGGGAAAATCAGGGCGCTCATAGAGCAATCCCTTTCCGCCCCCGAAAACGAACGCGCGCAAACCTTCAAAAGCGCTTTAAAATCTGAGGCAGTGGTCGAAGATTTGAGTTTGATCGAGCACGAAACCCTTTGGGAATCGGATCTGCTCGACGAACGGATTCGCGGCCTTTCCTTCTACAAACTCATGATTATGCGTCGAGAAGTCGGATTGCGAGAAGGGGATATCTACTCTCTGGAAGAAAGCCCCGATGATCTCTTAAAACGCATACGGGAAGAACTTACCGTCTTGGAAGCGGAAGGCACGCTAACCGATACAGAAAAAATGCAAAAGGTATTGATCGAAAGAAGCATGCAAAACTACGACTCGACCTTATCCAGCTATATCGATTTACTCATCTCCACCAGTTTTATCGGAGCGGAGATCGCTCTCAACAACGAATCAATCTACAAACTCCAGGAAAGCATCGAAGCGATTCGCTCCCGGTCATTGGAGCTCGTGAATCAAAAGATCAACGCCGAAATCGAAGCGATCAGCCGTTCGCTAAACGCTTTGTTCACAGAAGAGCAAGAGAAGGTGGAAAGTGCGATCGTCAACATGAAGGCAGAAGGAAAGAATACGGTTGCCACAACGGACAACTCGGGACAAAAGATTCTATGGCTTCTCGTATTGGCGATTGTGATCACCGCGCTATCTTTCCTCTACATCTACGGTCTCTTCCGCAAATTGATGAAGCAACTCCTTCCCGTCGCCGAAAAAATGAAAAACCTTGATTTTTCAGGCGCTTTAGACTTCAAGCCTTCAAAAGATGAACTCGGCCAGATCTTGAGCAGTTTCAAAGACGTGGTCAATACCATGAAAACCACCGTTGGAGAGGTTTCCGGAGCGGCGCAAAAGATACAAATCGAATCCGAAACGGTGGTGTCTTCCGTCGAAGAAAACTCCGCTACGGCAGAAGAGATCTCTTCCAATATGGATGAGATGAATAAAAGCATCGATCAATCGGTGAAAGAATTGGGGAATGTCACCGAACAAACGCTATCTTTAGTCTCGAACAGCGGCGAAACCGCCAAAAAAGTGCAGAAAAATGTGGTCGAGACAGAAAAAAACCTTCAAAACTCCGATCAGAACAAAAAGAAGATCGATGCTATCGTCTGTCGGGTCGAAGAAGTGGGCACTGAGATTTCAGGAACGATGAAGGACATTCTCGTGCTGAAAAGTATCACCCAGGAGATTGAAACGTTTGTGGAAGGAATCTCCGGAATCGCAGAACAAACGAATCTGTTAGCGCTCAATGCCGCCATCGAGGCGGCACGCGCTGGCGATGCCGGAAGAGGCTTCGCCGTTGTGGCTGACGAAGTGCGCAAACTGGCGGTCGAATCCAACAAGATGGTGGACGACATCCGCCAACGCATCACAGTCATCACGAAACGGGTTGATCAGGTCGTAGAGAAGTCCCAGACACACGTGAGCGGGATGGAAGAGGTCCTTGTCGGGATCAAGGTCGTATCTCAGGAAACGAACGCGCTTACCGAAACGCTCCGGACCAGCCAACGTTTTATCAGGGATTTCTCAACCTTGCTGGAGGATCAGAACCAAGAGATAGCAGCCGTTTCCAAACAGTCAGAGAAGATCGCCAAACGCTTCGAAGACGCCTCCCAAACGGTCAAAGGGCTAAACCGATCGGTGAAATCCACTGCCGACTCCATCGGCGAATTGGCCCAATCCGCTCAAACGCTTTCGGAGATCGCGGTCAAACTCGATAATCGAATGAAAGACTTCAAAGTATGAACATGCGTAAATATCCGGCGCTGCAAATCGGGCTTAGGCCCGATTTTTCTTTCCCACGCTGGAACCAAAACCACGTTCAAAGCGTTCGGATAGGAAATCATCCAAAAACCGCATAGCCGCGAATAATAAGAACGCGGAAATCGCGCTGATCAGAAAAAACAATAGAGAAAAAAACGGTTGCGCTTTATGCACACCGATCCCCCGCAAAGCACGCCACCAACGCGCTTTAGGGGCTAGTCTGACTATCCGCGTTCGCGCGCCGGCGATCTTTATCAAGTCATACATTTTTAGACGTGAAATATCGCCGCGTTTCTTTCTTCCCGTCCGCGCCACGGTTCAAGTTCCTGGAGTGGATCAATAAAAAAAAGGAGCCATCACGGTCTCCTTATGTCATATAATCCGGTCGTATGCGAAAAGCGGAATCGTTTGGTGCCGAGGGGCAGAATCGAACTGCCGACACACGGATTTTCAGTCCGCTGCTCTACCGACTGAGCTACCTCGGCGTTAACTTGGTGGGAGCGGCAGGTTTTGAACCTGCGACCTCCTGCTTGTAAGGCAGGCGCTCTCCCGCTGAGCTACGCGCCCAAACGAAGATGGCGCTCCCGCGGGGGTTTGAACCCCGGTTTCCGCCTTGAAAGGGCGATGTCCTAGACCACTGGACGACGGGAGCATAAATCTGCGCTATATCTTACTATATCTCCTTTCGTTTGTCAAGTAACCCTATGGTTTTTTGATTGTTTTTCAGAACATTTTCTTTAATTTAACCGAAATGGCACCCGCGCGTCGCTGCGGATGATCCATAGCCCCTTACTGGCGATCCGCCCGATACGGTTCCCGTCGTGCGGGACGCCCCCCCTTGTCGCGTAGTGCCGGTTCCCCGAAATCACGGGGTAGAACATATTGACTTAATTATATATATATGATAATATATATACATATCAAAATACAATAAGGAAGGGGAAAACCATGTCGAAAAATGAATTCGATGAGTTTTCAAAAGAATTGATAACCGTTGCTCAAAACGAAGGGTTGACTTTGGGGGATTTGGACGTCGACTGTTTCGAGTCGATCAATGCCCGTTACGGACGAGCCGGAGGGGACCACGTTCTCGCGCACGTCGAGGAAACGCTCAAGATCTGTTTACCAGAAGGCTTTTTCGTCCGTCGTTTCGGAGACGAGTTCTACGTGTATTCGTCTAATTGCTCTCTTGAAGCGATGTTCATGGAACTGGAAGAGGTCCGTAAAAAGATCGCCGCGCAGAAGGTCGCGTTCGACGAGAAAGAGATCGATGTCCAAGTGAGCGGTTCCGTGGGAGAGTTCGGAAGAACCGCGGACAATGTCGTCAAATTGTTGAATCTTTGCTCAGAGGGGTTAATGCTCGCCAAGAAACAAGGGAAAAACCGGCTGGTCTTCGCCCCCGGATCGAGAGAACAAAAGATGGTCCTCAAATCGAGTTATTTTTTGTCCTCTCAACTGGAAGGGCTTTCCAAGTTATCCACAAAAACCCAAAAGACCGAATCCGCGTTGCTCCGAGAAGCGGTCGACGATCTGCTGCGCAAGTACGGGTTGTAACCTTCAAATGGCCGCGCTCTCATTCCACCTTTCCCGAGAACGCGGCCCTTGCGTCCCGCTTAACGCTTTTGTTGTTCTGAACCGTTCACGATGAGAAAATCTGCGCGAGCGATCAATAGATCCGGAATGGCCAGGGATATCTCCTCCGCGACATCCATATTGATCAGCAGCAGGAGGGAGTCCGCGTTCATCAACCGCGATTCTATATCCGAGACGGGTTTCCCGTTGAGGATCTCCCAGACGATCTTGCCGGTATCCAAACCCAGGTTGAAGTAGTCGAAACCATAGGCCATCACGCCACCCGAGCGCGCGAGCGTGAAGTCTCCGCACATCATGGGAACCTTGTTAGACACCGTTATCCGATGCAAGGATTCGATGCAGGAAGCGGCGGTGTTGTCTGTTCCAACATAAAGCGCGTCCAACTCCCCGACCGCGGCCGTCAGCGCCGTGATCATCTCGGAAGAATTGCTGCCGACGACCTCGATCAGCCTTAATCCAAGCTCTTCGCAAGCCTGCCGCGCGTGTTCGGTCACGATCACCGAATTCGCTTCCCCCGGATTGGTGACAATCCCAACCTTTTGAGCCGTCGGAACGACTAATTTCAACAGTTGAAACTGGGTTTTCACCGGGGTCATATCGCTTACCCCCACGACATTGCCCGGATTCTTCCCAAGGGATGGAACCAGGGAGGAAGCTACCGGATCCGTGACCGCGGTAAAGACCACCGGAATATCCTTAATCGCGTTCGCGAGCGTTTGCGCCGAAGGAGTTGAGATGCCGACAACCAGACTAAAGTCGCTGGATCGGAAATGATTGGCGATCGATACCGCCGTATTCATATTCCCTTGCGCCGATTGAAACTCTACGACGAAATCCGTTCCGAGAACGAATCCCCGCTGAACCAACGCTTCGATGATCCCCAGCCGCGCGGAATCCAACGCCGGGTGATCGACAATCGCGGTGATCCCAATCCTTACGGTCGAAAACCCGAAAACGCTCATTACTACTGCACACAGAAGCACCCACAACATTTTTTTCATTTTGACTCCTCCTTTAAAATAAAAGAGGGCATCATGTTTCCGATGCCCTCTTGTTTTTTCGCCTTCGTCCCGAATCACGGAAGAAAAGCAAAGCCGCAGGAGGGCTTTGCCCGATAATAAGCGTAAAGGGATATTTGGTTCTCACTTTCATTAATTTTAAGCATCCACGTTTTCTCTTTGCGCATTTTTTTGTACATCCTTTCGTCGCGACGCTTCGATAATTCATTCGCCGCAGTGTTAAAAATACCTGTCGCCAAGCTTGGCGGCTTCATGTAAAGATATCGGACGTTTTCAAAGGTCAAACGCATTTCGGCGCGCAGCGCCGCTGATCCCCCACGAGCGGAAACGGGTTTTCCGAACGGGTCAAGCAGACGGGCGGTCGGTACTCGTACTCGTAAACCTCACCCTCTTCGATCTTCCATTTCCGGTTTCCGTATTGTTCCGCAAAGGGCATATTATGGGTAATCATCACAACCGTGATCCCAAACTGTTCGTTGATTTGACGCGTCAGTTCCATGACCTTGACCGAGCTTTTCGGATCCAGAGAGGCGGTATGCTCATCCAGAAGCAGGACTTTGGGATCCGAAATGATCGCCATGATCATCGCCAGGGCTTGTTTCTGTCCCCCTGAAAGGTCACCCGCCCGAGTGTTCAGGTTTTTCTCCAAGCCCAATCCCAGAAGAGAGAGTAAGGACACCGCCTTTTGCGGACAGCTTCGAAATCGCAGCCATCGAACTCCTTTTTTAGAGGCTATCGACAGATTCTCCAATATGGAGAGGTCGGGAAAGATGCCGGAGTTTGGATCCTGAAAAACACGCCCGACCCAACGCGCCACTTGTGTCACAGAAAACCCCCGCATTGATTTTCCATTTAAGTAGTAAGTTCCTACCGTCGGCGCCAATTCGCACAGCAATACCTTCATGAGGGTCGACTTTCCTGCCCCGTTCGGCCCGACGATGATCACAAAATCTCCTTGAGAGATCTGCAGCGTTGCGTTTTTCAACGCGCATTTTTCGTTCTCTTCACCCTTTCGATAGACCACACTGACATCAGACAGTTTAATCACGGCCCACACCCCCACCAAAAATGGTAGATAAACGAAATTTCCCTTTCATGCGTTTTTTCGTCTGAATCAACCCAAACCCGATGACTGCCACGATGAAAAGCGCGGTGAGCAGCTTCATGTCGCTCGCTCGGAATCCGATCCGGTAGCCGTACCGCATCACAACGGCTAAAATCCCCTGATAGACGATGCCACCCAAGATCGGGGCGAAGATACCGTAGACGAGCTTTCTCCTGACGAACAAGATCTCCCCAAGCATCACGACCGCCAGGCCGGTTACGATCATACCCTGCCCCATCGTAACATCCGCAAATCCGCTGTATAGCGCGAATATCCCACCCGAAAGGCTCACAAAGGCATTGGCCAAACCCAAACCCAACAAGGTCATCAACGTCTTGGGCAATCCGAAGGATTCCAGTCCGGACGGATTCGTTCCAAATCCGCGCAGAGCGGTACCCAGTTCGGTCCGAAGAAAGAGACCGGTCAAGGCGACGCAAATCAGGACGATCGCGGACAGGAGCAGAAGATCTTGACCGTCCGCCGTCCCGAGGAAGATGTTCTCGAAGGTTCTATGTTTCGCGATTTCTTTCTGAGGCGCGGCGGCGGGGGCGGAAGGCTCAAATAAATCCGCAAGCGGATCTTTTCCGGCTACCTGTTCAAAAGTGCCCAAAGAAGCGCTCACGGACGTTTTTGGAATCGGAAGGTTGGGCCCATTCATAATCCGAAGATTGATGGAATAGAGCATCGTCATGACCAAGATACCGGCAAGCAAAACGTTGATTTTCAACTTGCGGTGCAGAAATCCGGTTAGAATGCCGGCACCCGCGCCCGCTAAAAGACTCAAGAGAAGAGAGACCGGCGCATTCAGTCCTAGTGAGAAGAGTCTGACGCATAACGCGCCCCCGAGCGCAAAGGTTCCGTCAACGGTCAGGTCCGCCATATTGACAATACGAAAAGAAATAAACACCCCGATGGACATCAATCCTAAAATCAAGCCTTGTTCCACGATCCCCAGCATGAAAACACCCCGATCCGTTATTTAATCTCTCTTTCAACTCCGTTTTCGATAATAAAAGAAGCTCTCGCGATCAACGCTTCCGGTATCATTAACCCGATTTGTTTCGCGTAGTCCAAATTGATGAGTAGTTGCAAAGACTCCGGCCCGATGAGACGAGATTCGATCTCTGAAGGCGTTTTACCCCGGATGATTTCCAATACCATGCGGCTCGTATCGATTCCGAACGCGTAATAATCGAATCCGTAGCCAATCATGCCTCCGGATCGAGACATTGAAATATCGGCGCAAATGATCGGTGTTTTTTGAGCGAGGGCAATCCGGTGTAGAGATTCGATGCATGAAGCGGCCGTATTGTCCGTTCCGATATAAATCGCATCGATGGCGGAGACGATCGCGCTGAGGGCGGCGATCATCTCTGAGGTGTTTGTCCCAACGACTTCGACCAATTCGATGTCCAATTCCGAGCAGGCGATCTGCGCATGGTCTTTCAGCACCGTCGAATTCGCTTCGCCCGGGTTGGTCATAATCCCGATCCGCCTTAACCCGGGGACAACCAATTTCATCAGTTGTATTTGGGTTTTAACCGGCGTCATATCGCTTACTCCCACCACATTCCCCGGGTTTTTTCCTAAAGCCGGAATCAGGGAAGCGGCCACTGGATCGGTCGCGGCGCTGAAAATGACAGGTTTGTTTTTGATCACGTTCGCGCACGCTTGCGCAGAGGGGGTGGTGATTGGCACGACAAGATCGAAAGCGTTGGAATTGAAGTGGTTGGCAATCGCCAAAGCGGTGCTCATGTTGCCTTGCGCCGATTGAAACTCAAATTCGAAATCCTGACCGAGAACCAACCCTTCCTGGATCAACCCGTCGATAATCCCAAAACGTATCGCGTCCAAAGCCGGATGGTCGGTAATAGCGGTAATGCCTATCCTCGTTAGACTAAAAACAGATAACGCGAGAAACAGAAACAAACAGAAAAACAGCTGACCTTTGAACCTCATCCTGACCTCCTAAAAAAAAAGAGGGCACCTTCTTTTCGGTGCCCTCTTCCATTTCGTTTATATACTCAAAGACAAACGAAACCGCCAGAGGGCCTCGTTCGATACCAAAAGCCATATACATTCACGGAAACGGATACTGTCCTGATTGACATCTCCATCATACCCATCGATCCTTTCGAAATCTTAAGGGTGTTATACCATAATTAGGCCCCGTTTGTCAAATCCGTCTTGAAATCGAGAAAGAAGGCTCGTTTACGGTTGCCATTAAAAAACGAAAAAAGAAACCGAGCCGTCCATGATAGAATCGAAGAGCAAAATACCAGGAGGTGTCGGATGTGTCGCTACTCGATGTAGGAGGCCCTGTCATGATAGGCCCTTCGAGTTCTCATACTTTAGGGGCGCTTCGGATCGGACGTTTCGGCAACTATTTTTTAGGCAAAACACCTGATAAAGCCGAGTTTTTCCTTCATCAGTCTTTCGGCCAAACCTATATGGGACACGGAACCGATCGGGCGCTGCTGGGGGGCGTGATGGGTTTCGGAGATGCTGATCGGGCGGTAAAAAACGCGTTCGCGTTAGCCCTCTCTCGAGGTTTGGACTTCTCCTTCCAACAGGAGGATCTGGGAGAGGTTCACCCCAATACGGTCAAGATGCTTCTTTACGATGGCGCCATGCCGCAGGAAATCTGGGCTTCTTCTGTGGGAGCCGGAATGATCCGAATCATCAAAATCAATGGTGTCGATTGCGATCTTTCGGGAGCATACCCGACCCTCATTCTCGTGAATAAAGACACCCCACGCGCTTTAGGCATGATTTTAGAGAAAATCGACGCGAATGTGGCGAATCTTTACCTTCGAAGAATCAATAAACTCCTGGCAAAAGCTCTCACCATCGTCGAACTAGACAGCGACCTCACGTTGAGGAGTCTCTTGGAAATCAAGTCTTTATCGGTAATTCAGGAGGCTTACTACGTAAAAAGCCTCTCTGCGCCAATTCAAGGCAAGGGAGGCGAGGGTCGGTGACATTCAACGGCATCAAACAGATGGCATCAGAAACCAAGCTCCCATTGCATGAAGCGGCTCTGGTAGCCGAACTGTCTGAAACGGGAAACAACCCGGAAGAGACGCGCGCGCAACTGGGGGAGTTCCTGCGCGTGATTTTGGAAGAATCTGAAAAACAATACGGGAAAGTGCAGGAAACCCTCACCGGTTTAACCGGAACAAACGCCAAAAAAGTATATGATCGCGGCGTTCTTTATCACAGCCCGTTTACCCATGTCGCCATCGTCGCCAGCCTCTCGATCTGCGAGAGCAACGCTTCAATGGGAAGGGTCGTAGCGTGCCCCACCGCGGGCGCCAGCGGGGTCATTCCCGGTGTTTTTTATGCGCTTGCGAAAGAAAACGAAATCCCTTTCGATCATCTTCTACCGGGGTATATTCTCGCGAGCGCCATCGGAAACGTCATCGCGACGAAAGCGACCTTGGCTGGAGCAGCAGGTGGCTGCCAGGCGGAGATTGGCAGCGCGGCCGCTATGGCGGCGGGCGCATTGGCTTACTTAAGCGGCGGTGACGCTGAAATGGTCGATTCGGCGGCGGCTCTGGTACTAAAATCTCTGTTAGGTCTTGTGTGTGATCCCGTTGGCGGGTTCGTCGAGGTCCCCTGCGTCAAGCGGAACGCGATCGCGGTGACCGCAGCGATCTCTGCTGCGGAATTGGCCTTGTCGGGAGTTTCCTCCGTGATTCCGTTCGATGAAACCGTCGACGCGATGCGCCGGATCGGGCGGACGTTACCGATGGAATTGCGTGAAACCGGATTGGGGGGTCTTGCGACGACGCCGACCGCAAAAAAAGCGGTCGACCGTATCTTAACCCGCTTTCAAAAATCGTAGAATAGCTTAGGGGCAGCTATCGCTGTTAATGCCTGCCGAAAGCGCCGATTCGCGCGTTCGACATTGAACGCCATTGACGACGAGGTAATCCGCGCGAGCCAGTAGCGTTTCCGGTATCGACAGCCCGATCTCTTTCGCCGTGTCCAAATCGATCAGCAGCAGAAGCGCATTGGCGTTCATCAATCGCGATTCGATTTCGGACACCGGTTTCCCGTGCAAGAGATCCCACACGATTGCTCCGGTATCCAAACCCAGGTTATAGTATTCGAAACCGTAGGAGATCACGCCGTTAGATCGCGCCAGGGTGAAGAAGCCGCTGATCATCGGGACTTTGTTGGTCTGCGCGATGCGGTGCAGCGATTCGATGCAGGAAGCGGCCGTGTTGTCGGTGCCGACGTAGAGCGCATCGATCTGCCCAACGGTCGCCGTGAGGGCCGCTATCATCTCAGAGGTATTACTGCCGGGAATCTCTACGAGTTTAAACCCCAGCTCCTCGCAGGCGGCGCGCGCGTGCGCAACCGTTATCAGGGAATTCGTCTCCCCCGGGTTCGCGACGATACCGACCGTTCGCGCCTCCGGGACCACCAGGCGGATCAATTGGAATTGCGTCTTGACCGGCGTCATATCGCTAACGCCAACCACATTTCCCGGGTTCTTACCCAAGGAAGGAACCAACCCGGCATCCACTGGATCCGTTACCGCCGTAAAGACAACGGGAACGCCTTGGATAGCATTGGCGCAGGTTTGAGCCGACGGCGTAGAGATCGCGACAACCAGATCGAACGGATTCGAACGAAAATAATTGGCGATAGCAACCGCCGTGCTCATATTCCCTTGAGCCGATTGAAATTCCACGACGAAATCGGTACCGAGCGCGAATCCCCTAAGAATCAATTCGTCTATGATCCCCTCCCGTGTCGCCTCCAGAGCCGGATGATCGACAATTGCGGTCATCCCGATCCGAAACATGGCCATCCCCCCGCTTACCGCAATCACACACACCAACAACACAAACAAACCTTTTCTCATTTTGACGCCTCCTTTTAAAAAATAAAAAGAGGGCACTTTCTTTCAGTGCCCTCTTTTTGTCGTTTTGCGCTTTTTTATACGAAAAGTCAAACAAAACCACACGAGGGCTTTGTTCGAAAAGCAAAAGCGAATGAATGACTTTTATTGGCGATGGTTAAAGCGTAATAACGGTTAAGCATAGATTCCCATCCTTCGATAAAACTTAAGGGTGTTATACCATATTTAAATCCCGATTGTCAACTATTACGTCGCGAGAGTTCTATCAGATAAACCGAGGCAAGTTTCGGTTTCTCGCGCCCGCAAGCGCTCGGCGCGAAGGAGCCCATTCAGGTAGGATCCTTATAAATGCCTTTCCCTTTCAAGACCGTTTTGAAGGTTAGCAGAAAGATGCGGATGTCCTTCATCAGCGACCAATCCTGAACGTAATCGACATCGTATCGAAAGCGCTCGTACCAATCGATATCGTTCCGCCCGCTCACCTGAGCCAAACCTGTCATGCCGGGCAACATTTGAAAGCGGACTAAAACCCACGCCTCGTAGTCTTCGTAACGTTTGGGATAGGTAGGGACCGGGGGGCGGGGGCCGATGAAGCTCATCTCGCCTTTCAGTATGTTCACCAGTTGCGGCAATTCATCCAAACTGGACTTTCTCAGGAATCGGCCGATTCGGGTGATACGGTCGTCGTTCGGTTGGATGTGTAAGCCCGACCCTTTCGACATCGCATCCGGAACCATGGACCTGAACTTTACGATCTTGAAGACACGACCGTTTTTCCCCAAGCGTTCTTGTCGGAAGAAAACCGGACCGCCATCCTCTTTTTTTATCCCGATCGCTATTCCTAACAATACGGGCGAGAAAACCACTAAAAATAGACCGGCAAACAACCGGTCTATCAGCACTTTCAAGAATTTTTGCATCCCTCTGACCATCGGAAAAACCGTCACTCCCTATGGTGTTTCAATCGTTTTAAAAGTCCATATCGGGCTTTCGGCGCTTAGCCTTTCGGAGCTTTCCTTCTGATCGTCGGCTCTCACGCGCCAATAATAAGACGTTCCTGTCGCGAGCCCGGTCAGCGGATAGTTTAGCGAGATCGTTGTCGCCGTGTGCGTTAGCGCGGTATTCGTCGATCCCCAGGATATCGTGAATTCCAAAGCGTCTCCGTTTGGATCGTCGCACTGCCACTCCAAGTTGGGGGTCAACGCGACGCCAGTTGCGCCGTCCGCGGGTTTCGGATCATGTGGCGTTTCGGGCGCGAAATTCGGGGTGGCCTGCGTCGTGAAGGACCAGGTGGAAGAGACCGCTTCCTTTCGCTCCGAAGAAGGACGTCCATCATCGGCTGCCACCTTCCAATAATACTTTCTTTGGTATTCTAATCCCGAAAGGTCGAACTTTGTCTCTGTGGTCGTTCCGACAACCGTCAACCCGCCTATGGTCTTTCCGGTATAGACAGAATAGACGAGAACATCCTCCGGATTTTCGTCTTGACAGGTCCATGTCAGCTGAGTATCGATCGGTATGTTGGTCGCCTTGTTCGCGGGGGTCTTTAAGACCGGCTTGTCCGGGGCGTAGTTGGGTGTGGCTTCGGTTGTGAATTCCCACACATCGCCGGTATGTACGGCGCGATTCGCGCCTGCTTGCCCATCGTCCGCCTGCACTTGCCAATAGTATTTTTGATTGTAAGCGAGCGGATTTTGGAATTGGTAGGCCGATGTTTCAAGGTCCTCAGCGACCACCGCCAACTGGCCCGGAGTGACGCCGAAGCGAAGGGTGTAGGTCAGCGCGTTCTCTTCCTTGTCTTCACACGCCCATTCCAAGCTTGTCCGGGTCGACACATTCGTTGCGTGATTCAGGGGCCGGACCGGTTCCAGCGATGAGGGAGTGGCGTTGCCGACGGAGAAGGTCCACCATTCCCCTATCCGGTTTCCGCCTTTCGTGTCCTTTGCCACGATCCGCCACGTATAACTCTTGCCGTTTTCGAAAGGTTCTTCAGGAATATATATCCCTTCCGTAGCCGCGCGGGTGAATCGCTGCGCCGTCAATCGGTCTTCACCGATGTAGATATCGTAAGTCAACGCATCGCCGTCCTCATCTTCGCACAAATCCCATCGGAAGGTCGGTGTCGCGGGTATGTGCACAGCCTGATTTTCCGGGTAGATATAAGTGGGAGTGGAAGGCAAGAGATTTCCAGTTCGGAAAGAGAAAAATCCGACCGCCGTTTGCGTATTGCTCGCGCTTCGAGCGACCAACGACCCGTCAAAACGGGTCAATGGCGACAATCCCTCCAATCGTATGGAAGTTTCGGCCGTCGTGGAAGCGACCTCCAGGTATCGGGAATCTTGAGAAAGGATGTCCACCCATCCGCTTGCCCTTTCCGAGCTTAAATTCGACGGATCGTCCACCCGCAAGTCATAGACAACTTCCAAGGCGGGGTTTTCTTCATCGTAAAAAGCGGGCCAAGATAGCATCACTCCATCATCGGCTATGTCGACAACGATAAGGTCGGAATCGAAATCCGGCGTATCTGTTTTTGGGATATTGCCGCTCCCAACTGTGAAGCTCCAGCGATCTCCTCGCACGATGTTGTTCCCGGCATCCACAACGAGAACGCGCCACCACCAGGTGCCCGCCGAAAGTTGCGCAAGCTCGGCGCGCGTCTCTGTCGCCATGATGGTTTGCACCTTGCTGTTGTTGATCGTGTCCGTCGAATAGAGGATAATATAGGTTAACGTGTCATTTTCGGGGTCTTCGCTCGGATCCCATTCCAATATGGGTTGTTCGCCGATGCTGACAGCGCCGTTAACCGGCGACTTGTTCAGCGGTTTGGAGGGAGAGAGATTGATTTTGCCGATCCCTTCGATCCCCCCCGCGCAAGCGGCAAAAAATACCGCAAGCGTAACACATAGCACTCCTAGTATAGAACTCAAACGGATCCTTGCGCATTTTCGTATTCCCGAACTACGATCGTTCATAGACATCCCTCCTGAGTGAAACCACCTCACGGCCTAAAGAGGAAAACCACCTCACGAACCAAGAAGATCACTCTCCGAGATAGTTGGCTATCACGGCCGGATCAGAAAGAACAGCGTCCGGGAATCCCTCCGCTAATATAGAACCTTTATGTATGATATACAACCGATCCACAATTCTCCGGATATCTTCGACGTTATGGTCTGTCACAATAACTCCCAGCCCTTTCTCTTTCAGTTTAAGGGTGAGCCGTTGTATCTCCTTGACCGTCATCGGATCTATCCCGCTGAACGGCTCGTCTAAAAGAATAAATTTGGGGTTGAGCGTCATCATCCTCGCTAATTCCAAACGCCGTTTTTCTCCTCCGGATAGACTATCGGCTCGTTGATCCGATAGATGGAAAATTCCAAAGTCGTTGAGCAGTTCCGAAATCCTCGGTTCGATTTTTTTCCGATCGTATCTTAAGTTTTCAAGAACCAACCGCAAATTGTTCTTAACCGTCAAACCCGTAAATACCGACACTTCCTGAGGCAAATAGGTGATTCCTTTCATCGCCCGATTATGTATCGGCAAATGCGTGATCTCCGAACCATCCAACATGATCCTCCCTTTTGAAGGGACGATGATACCGAGGATCATGCGGAAAATCGTCGTTTTTCCCGCTCCATTCGGTCCCAGAAGCCCAACGATCTCTCCCGAATGGATGACTAAATTAGCTCCTTTTACAACTTCTCTTCTACCGTATCGTTTCTTTAGATTTTCACAACGAATGACTGTCTCAGTTAGAAGCTTTTGAGTTGGCATATTTTATAAAATCATCTGTGACATCGTAGGCGTCTGCCACATGTATCGCGACCACTTTTGTGAGCAACACATCGATCCCGTTAATCCGGGCGTATTCTTTGGCCAGTTCCAGTAAACGCTGTTGCTTCGCTTCCGCCAACGGATCATATTTCGTCTTCAGCTGATTGACGTACTTTTGCTGCTGCAACTGGTACTCGTTGACTTTCAACTGGTAGGTTGTGCTCGAATCTCCGAGCACGCGCAAACGATTGATTTCATCTTCCAAAGGCTTTAGCAGACTATTGTAGTATTCGGCGTCGGCTTGATACTCCTGTAAAAGCGTCTTCAATTCAGTGAACTCCTGGCCGGCTTTATCGAAATCGATAAAGGCGATAACCGGCGTCTTCAACTTCGCAGTCGCAGGCGTTCCCGCAAAAACAGTCCCAATCAACAACCCCATCGTCACAAAAAAGATAAGCAACGCAACTGGCTTTCCCTTCATGTTTCCATCCTCCTGTATAAAAATACAAAATCACCTCTTAGGTCTTGGCAGCTTTATGGTTCAACCCGTGTTTCTTCTCTATGCCTATTCTACCGTTATGGCGATCAAACTTCAAAATTAGCCGTCGATTCGTTCCACCTTTCTTCGAAACTTCCGAGTGAGAAGGCCGCGTTCACTCGCAACAGATAAAAGGCAAAATCGCTTGCAAGGTTTTTTCGCCGATACCGGACACGTTGATCAATTCTTCAGTTTTGTTGAATTTACCGTGGGTTTCCCGATAGGTGATGATCTGCTTCCCTTTTACTTCTCCGATGCCAGGCAAAGCGATCAATTCCTCCAAACCAGCGCGATTGATATCGATTTTCCCCCCCGATTTTGAGGACTTTTCCGTTTGATCGGCAGCAAGATACTCAGATAAGAAGGATCCATCGACGTAGAGAAATTCCCTGATGGACTCCAGTGTCTTGGGGCCGATGCCTTTCACCTGAAGCAAGTCATCTACGGAACGATAAGGACCCTTTTCGTCCCGAAAGGCGATAATCCAATTCGCTTTCGCCTCTCCGATGCCTTTTATCGCCTTCAACTCCTGGAGGCCCGCGCTATTCAGATCGATCGGAAATTGGACCGCCGCTTTAACCGCTTGCTGCCGCGCGCTCAAGTCCTCGGCTACCGCGCTGTCACGCGGCGTGAGCCCGATGGCTATTCCTGCTCCGAAGAGAGCGACGATCGTGAACAATACGATCTTTTCGAATTTGGACATCGCGCCAACCCACCCCGGAGAACGCTCACTCTAAAGAAATAAAGTAGGAATAATGAGGCTGGCTTCCTTCAAACACCTCTATCTCTGCGGCGGGATAACGCTCCGCTATGGTTTCCCTTAGTCTCTGCGCTTCCGGCTCTTGAACATCGATCCCGTAATAGATATTGATCGTGAGGTATCGATCCGAGCCAACCTTCTCCAACCCCTCCATAACGACATCCTGACGAAGCATACCATGAGAGATCAGCTCTTTATTGGCGAAGAACAGGTATTCGCCTTCGGAAATCTCGTTGTTTTCTATCTCGGAATCTCGAATCGCGTGTGTGACAGATATAGAGACGATTTCTTTGAGCGCGCTATTCATATTCTCGAAGTTGGATTCGGGCGTCACGATCTCATTGAAAGCCAAGACCGCCGCGATTCCCTCTTGAATTGACTTGCTGTCGACGATGTAGACGGACTTCTTGTCCCCACTCATCATCCTGGCCGCGCTCTGAGCCGCCAGAGTAATATTCGGGTTGTTCGGCAGCACGAAGACGTGCCGAGCTTTCACGCGATCGATCGCCCCGGCAATATCGGCGGTGGAGGGGTTCATCGTTTGGCCGCCCGAAATCACCTGGTCCACATTCAAATCTTTGAACAACCGGCTGATCCCTTCCCCAGGGGAAACAGCGACGAAACCGTTTTCCTTCGTCTCTTCCTCGTTCATTAATTCCACTTCCCCGGTTTCGAGATCGACGAAGGGAACATCCGGAATCTCCGACTGTTCTTCATCCTCATAAGAAATCACCATGCCTAAAGAGCTCGAAGAACCTTGGTGCCCGTTGTTCAGAATGACTCCGGCCGTTTCTTGCGGTTGCGTGTCTCCCAGTAATGACTCGTGCTGTTGCTTCATATTGTCTACTTTTACTTTCATCAATTCCCCAAATTGCAAAACCGCTTCGAATATCTCTCCCGGATGATCGGTGTGGATGTGCCCTTTTAGGAGCGCGCTGTCCTGAACGAGAACGAGGGAGTCCCCGCGCTCTAAAAGGATTTTTTTCAACTGCCGCACGTTACCGTTTTCCACGCCTTGATACATATGCGCCATAAATTCTGTGCAATACTGATAGGTCAAAGTCTCTCGTTCGAAAACCGCTTGCGTCGCCGTTCCACTCATCTCTCCGCCTACCTGTAAGTTAACCGGTTCTCCGATGGAGTAT
This sequence comes from Thermotogaceae bacterium, assembly GCA_012744415.1. GTDB lineage: Bacteria > Thermotogota > Thermotogae > MWEM01 > MWEM01 > MWEM01. The sequence continues at coordinate 7,075 of JAAYCF010000178.1, read as the reverse complement.
CGGTAAAAGCCTTCTATGATATACGCCAATCCTTTAGCTCCGGCATCCACTACCCCGGCCTGCTTCAACTTCGGCATCATCTCTCTTGTCTTCTCCACTAATTGAAAAGACCGCTTCGTCAGTCGCTGAAAAAACGTGGGAAAGTCCGGGGTCGAATCCGCAATCTTAGCCGAGTAATTGGCTAAGTCTTCGATCAATGTCAGAATTGTGCCTCTTACCGGTTTCATAACGGCGCTTTTTGCCACTTCATTACCTTTGTGAATGGCTTCGGTAAAGAGTTTGATACTGATCTCGGAAACGTTGGCATTGGTGATCGTCCCGCAAAATCCACTGAAAATTTGCGATAAGATCACGCCGGAATTTCCCCGGGCGCCCATCAGTGTTCCCGTCCGTATCGCTTGAGCCACGTTTTTCATGGATTCGAAGGTGATTTTGTCGAATTCTTTCAAAGCTTCCAACACGCACGCGCTCATATTCGACCCCGTATCGCCGTCAGGAACGGGAAAGACGTTCAAAGCGTTGATTTCGTCCTTGTGCTGCAATAAAACCTCTACACCCTTTTTAAAGGCTCCTTTCAAAGCTTGCGAGGTCAACAGATCGGTTTGTTTGTCCATGAGAAACGCTCCTACTCGATATGAATGCCCAACACATGAATATTGATGGCCCTGGGAACGACCCCGAGCATCTGCTGAAAATTGTATTGGATATTTTCTTGGGCATTCAGGGAAACTTGATCGATCTTCATCCCATACGAAATGACCGGAAAAACATCCACGGTAATTCCGGTGTCATCTTCACGAATATGAATGCCTTTGTCATCGCCGCCAAGATATTTATTAAGAATATTGACATCATCCATTTTTACGAGTCCGTAACTCTCCAGGAGCGATTGGAATACGATCTTTTTAAACACGCCGACGCCAATGACAATATCACCCAAAGCGTTCTGGATTTTCATTTTTCAACCTCCTTGATATGACCGAGAAAAAGGTTTCGCATTATATCATACTTCCTTTTTTCCGATAAAACACTTCTTCGGCAACGGATTGACCACCGTAATGCAGAGCGATTTCATGGTATTCTTTTCCGGCTCTATTTTGAATCGCTTGCGCCACACCCTCGATATAGCAATCCGGATCCAATCTTTGTAAGACGTAATCGCTCCCGGCGAATCGGTCCGGAAATCGGCGAATGAGATCGCACCTTTCCTCCAAACAATAAAAAGCCTCGGGAGGACGGCGCTCGAAGAGCTCCTCTCCGGTCAGCAAGGCGTAATCATCCGAATCCTGGGCGCTTCGGAACCGAACAAAATACCGGTCTTGCCTTGCTTGAATAATGGTCACGACTTCGCGCTCCTCTTGACCCAGCGACCGCTCAAGCACCCAGAGACTGTTAAGCGTGATAACCGGTTTACGGAATACTTGGGCTAAAGTGCGTATGAAAGAGCCGGCGACACGCAACCCTGTCAGAGACCCCGGTCCGTGTGATGTAGCGAAATAATCCAGATCCTCTCCCTTTATCGCGCACCCATCCAGCCACGCTTCGCACGCGGACAACAAGTTTTCCCCCGGATACTCCCGGCCCGGAAAAGTCCGCGTTAGTCGCACCTGACGGTCCGGTACGACTAAGGCAATGAGATTCGTTGAACAGCTGGCATCGATCAGGAGAAAAGCCGAGCCCGCCCGACCTTTCCCTTCAAGATTGTTCCGGTTCATCCGTATCGGGGGCAGGGATTAACGTGTAGACCATCTCGGATAAAGTGGAAGCTTTCGGGAGGTCAATCCGATAGGTAGAAAGCGCGTCCAACCCCAGCGAAGCGTATTGGTCCACGTTTTGAAGCGTGATATCCCCGCAGTACTCCAGATATATTTTTTTAAATCGTTCCCGTAAAGCTTTGACGATCTCACCCACCATCTCGCTTTTCAAATCTTTTAAAACGATTCCGTCGGCGCCGCTTTTTATCGCCGTGATTCCGTCCGATAGCCGGTCACATTCGAACAACAACTTAAAGCTGGGGTTCCAGGCCCGACGGTAGAACTCGATCGTTTTTTCGATCCCCCCATACTCTTTCCAAATCTCCTGATGTACGACCCCGTCGGTCACGCTGGAAGGCCAACAGATGCAACTGGCATCCTCGATCGCCTCGAAATACCAATCATCCAGCGGCTTTACAGGAGGAAGCGACCGGATGATGACGGAGGCCAGGGGATTGACGCGTTTTACCGTTTCTTTGAGCCGATACAACATCGTCGAAAGATGGAGTGTCTGGGTATACACGTACAAAAATTCATCCCTGAAGCGAATCAGCGCGCCGAGCTTCCCCCTCAAGGTCATCAAACCCGTTTCATTGGCGACAAAGTCTCCTCGCCGGAAAGAGGTGTTCACTTCCAGCGAATAGTCCTTCGAGATCTGAGACAAAAACCCTTCTCCTGTAAAGAGGATAGGGCCTTTATTCGATACCTTGGCCATCCATTCCCGTTCGTAAGCGGGCCATTCTTCCATTGGCTGGAATATTTTCTTTCCCGCGAATAACGACATTATTTCTTCCCCTTGTAGGCTAAGGTACACAACCGGGAACCGAAGAAACACCGGAACTCTTCATAAGGATAGAAAAACACTTCAAAGTCGTCCCATACTGTCAGACTCTCTTCCATAATTCCCTGAAATTGCTCGAAATCGGCAGGAACCGGAAAGACGATGGTGTTCTTTTTCAATGGTTTAAGGAGGACTCCCACCCCTTTGTAGGCAACATGTTGCCCACTAAGCCAAGTCACGATGACTCTCTCGAATGGAAGTAGCAATTCATGCAAAAGCCGCATCGACTCGGAATTTTTCCCTGAACCAAATTTTAACGCCGCTGTCAATAGCTGCCCATAAGGATCGTTATAAGCCACCAGCCGCGAGGCACAGTTCTGCGCTCTCTCAATGTCATTGTTTTGAAGCGCCTTTCTCCCTAAAATATAGAGGCCTAAAGGGCATTTCGCGGTTTCTTCCGGTTCCAACCCCTTTTCTTGGCTCACATACTCGTAATAAACCCGGGAACAGCGATGGGTATCTTTCTTGACGAGCGCGTCGAGCGTGTATTGGTAGTTCGTTCCGTCTTTATTCACGAAAAAAGGGAGTAGCTTGACGATGTTCTGGAATTCTTTGTACTCATTCTTTCGGTAGAGGATCGAGCTGAATTTGGCGATTTCTTTATCATCTATTTGAAGCATCTGGAAAAATAAGGCATGAAGCTCATTCGGATCGGTTTTTAGCAACAACGGGACCGTCTTTTTCACGATTTGAAAGCTTTTGTACCGGAACAGCGAATAAAACAGCATCAACAAAAAGGGGTAAGCCGACCGGGATTGCTCGGCCAAAAAACCGGCGATCCCTTTCTCGATCTCTTCTCCCGAAAGCAACCCCGCCAACAAGAGGTTGAAATAGACGAAGTCGTTCTTGCCTTTCATGTAAAGGCTCTCCAGGTTCTTCACGGCCTCTTGGGAACGTCCCTTCAGCATGAGCATGATATTTTCGAGGTTTTCGGAAAGCACTTGGTCGCGGACTTGATCCGTATTCTTTTCGACGAAATCAAATAATCTCTGGTCTTGAACCTCCATACAGCTCTTTTCGATATCCAGGGGAGTTCGGATCTCGTCCAGGTGCAAGGGCAGATTTACATCGCTGACAATACGCTTTTTGAGCTCTTCGGAGAGTTGAATTCTGTTTTTTTTCTCTTCTTTCGGTTCTATTTTTTTTCCGGTTTTTTTCTCGTAATCGGATTTAAGGGCTTCTTTCAACTTCAGCAATTTCTGCAGTTCGGGGTTCTGTTCCATTCTCGATGTCTCCCTTCCAAAATGTCTTTCCGGCGGTAAAACTGTAAAAACAGCCTTTCCCGATGATCACGTGGTCCCGGCACGGGATAGAGAGGAGTTCACCGCTTTGTGTTATTTTTTCCGTTATCTTCCGATCCTCTATACTCGGAAGCGGATCTCCCGACGGGTGGTTATGCACCAGAATGATCGCTACCGCCGAATGCAAGATAGCCTTCCGGAATACCTCTCTCGGATGGATCAGCGAAGCGTTCACCGTTCCTTTCGTCACATCATCAAAACCGATCACGTGATTTTTCGAATCCAACGATAGGACGCGGACGTGCTCCTGGTCCAGCAAAGACATTTCCAAACAAAAAACAAAGACATCTTCCGGATCGGCTATCTTCGTTTTTAGCGCCATGCGCTCTTTGTAATAGCGAACCCCTAATTCCAATGCGGACTGAATCGTAATCGCCTTTACCGACCCAATGCCCTTCAAACGGCTCAACCCTTCGAGCGTTTCCCGTTGGAGCGCATAAAGAGACCCCTCGTAGTATCCCAAACACTCTTCAGCGAGAAGCAGAACGTTTCTTTCCGGCGTTCCCGTCCTCAGCAATATCGCCAATAGCTCTTCATTTGTCAGGCTACCGGAACCAAATCTCTTCAGCTTCTCTCGAGGCATCATCGAATCGCACCGTTATTATATAACAATTCCCATATTCTTCCTAAAGGAAAGCCCATCACATTGTAAAAATCTCCTCTGATCTGGTCCACAAAGAATCCACCCTCGTCCTGTATGCCGTAAGCTCCGGCCTTATCCAAAGGAACTCCCGAACGCACATACTTCTGTATCGCTTCATCAGGCAATTTTCGAAACAAGACGCGCGTTCGTTCGCAAAAATACATCTGCTGCTCTCGCGAGCCGTTCCAAACAAGCTTCATCCCCACCCCGGTATACACGTCGTGCCATTTGCCTGATAGCTTGTGCAGCATCTCTTCGGCCTGTTCGGGATGTTGAGGTTTCCCCATGCGTTCTTCTCCCAAAAAAACCATCGTATCCGCAGCGATAAGCACACGGTTTTTTCCTCTGATCTTCTCCGCCAATTCCTCCGCCATTGCCCTTTCGGTCGCCCGGAGTTTTGCCAGCGCGATTTCGGTCGTGATTTCTTGAGGGATTCTAAACCTTTGTGTCAGCGCTTCTTCGACGACATCCGGGTCAACCGTGACAATCGGCAACCCGAAGCGCGCGCATAGCTCTTTGCGTCTTGGGCTGCTTGAACCCAGGACTATTATAAAATTCTCCGGATGATTCACGTCCGTTGATAGGTTTGGAACCATTGTTCCCCTCCCTTAGCTACTAGTGCGTTCAGAACGCTTGAAACCGTCCCCATGACGGCGATATATGGAAAAAAATACCAAATATAAGCGGAGCGCAACAACCATACGCCGCAGATCCCAATCTGCGCCAGGTTGCTCGCAAAGGCGCCTATGACACTGATACCGATATAGCCGAAGCAGCTTGTTTTCGAAACCGCGATCATGGCCAACGCGCCGCTGACATTCCCGAAGAAGCTGATAAAGAAAACCGGGGAAAGAAATTTCCCGGTTAGGAAACTGCCTAACAACACCTTTAAAACGACGACCCATAGGACACCGCGCGTATCTAACGCCATCAGGGACATTAACACGACAAAATTAGAAAACCCCCATTTAAAGCCCGGTATGGGTACTGGAACAGGGATAAAGGCCTCAATGAGATAGACCGCTAAAGCAAGCGAAACGTATAAAGCGATCCGAACGACCTTCTGATTGTTCTCCACGCCGCACCGCCCTTTATCGAGTCACGGCATCCGGAGACGCGCCATTTTCATTGACTTGGTAACCTTCAATGCGAATCAGAACTTTGTAAGGAACACAGACGATGATTTGTCCTGGATGATCTATTTTTCCCATCTTCTCGCATAGCTTGTCCCGGCACTGCGCGTCTTCGACGTAAACCTGACCATCGCGGATATGCAACGTGTGGGAAACCGGGTTCGTTCCCCCCACGGGATGGCAGCCTCGAATGGGGTACTCGCTATCTTTTTGAATAGAAAACCGGTAAGCTTCTCGGCCATCTACTTCTACGATTACAATAGATGCAGTTTGATGCTGGGGGATCAGAAACGAAAGCGCGAACGAGAGGACAAAAACACCTCCGATTACAAGTAAATCGTTTTTACGCATTAACGGACGCGCCGATATTTTTTTGAATAAGTTTCTTCGGTTATCCATCGCCATTTGCCTTAATCGTCCCACCGTTTCAGGGTGTCCGTTCTCGTTTCACGGGTCGTTTTTCTCGAAAGAAGCCCATCCGTCCGTGGAACGTTTGCTCAATTTCGGATCGATAAGCAATGCCTGGCCGCCCAGACGCGGCAATATTTGTAGAACATAGTCCTCATCCAGAATCATACCCGCCGTCGCGAAGGCATCCGCATCCATCGAATTCTGCGCGATCACGGTCGCCGATACCGTTCCGGTGGAAGGTTTTCCCGTCTCCGCGTTTAAGATGTGGTGATACCGTTGACCCTCGATTTCATAGTACCGCTGATAATCGCCCGAGGTAGCGATCCCGCCGGTTTTCATAAAAACCGAGGCCATCAGCGATACACCCTCGATTTCTCGGGGAGATTGAACACCGATAATCCAGTCGGCTCCCCCAAACTTTGGGCCGATAATGCCGATATCGCCGCCGATATCGACGTAGCCGGTGGCGTCCGGGTCCAATTCTCGCGCGACTTGAACACAACGGTCAATCGCGTACCCCTTAACGATCCCGCCGAGGTCCAGAAGCGCGCCGTTTATTAGGCGTACCGTATCCTCTTGAATCTCAAGGTTACGGTATCCCGATGCCTTGAGGGCGGTTTCGATCTCTTCGGGGGTCGGTACGCGAAACACAAAATCATCCTTATCGATCTGGTCGAAGCCCCATAACTTCGTCAAACGTCCGAGAGCGGGATCAAAAGCGCCTTTCGTGATCAGCGCCAACTCATATGATCTTTCCAGGATAAACCTCGTTTCTTCATCCACATAAGTCCAGTTTTCGCCGTTCCGGTTGATTTCTGCGAGTATATTTTCTTCATTATGGAAAGAATACTTGTTTTCGACCCGCGTAACTTCCCTCATCATCGCGTCGATCAGGGTATGCGGGTTTTTCTCTGTGCCCAAACAAATCCGCATATAGGTCCCCATTCGGATCGCGTCTTTCGTCGTGTAAGGCGGCGTGTTTTTGCGGAATA
>JAAYCF010000177.1 GCA_012744415.1 Thermotogaceae bacterium | reverse complement strand
TTTCAGGCAAAGAGGGCTTTGGAGATCGCCGCAGCCGGAGGACACAATGTGTTGATGAAAGGACCACCCGGTTCCGGAAAGACGATGCTGGCCAAACGGCTGCCCGGTTTGCTTCCGCCTCTTAGTGAAGAGGAGTTTTTAGAGACCGCGTCGCTCTATAGCATTGTCGGATTGCTGAACCCAAAGATACTGGGCCGGCAGAGGCCTTTCCGCTCTCCCCATCACTCGGCTTCCCGGGCCGCGATTGTCGGCGGCGGTATGGATTCCAGACCGGGAGAAGTGAGCTTGGCGCATAACGGCGTTTTGTTTTTAGATGAAATCCCGGAATTCGGCCGAGATGTTTTAGAAGCCCTCAGACAACCCCTTGAAGATCGAGTCGTGAGTGTCGCACGGGCGAAAGGGACGTTGACCTACCCCGCAAACGTGGCGCTGGTAGCGGCGCAAAACCCGTGCCCTTGCGGTAATTACGGGGATCCTGATCGTCCTTGCACATGCAGTCCCCGCGATATCGTGAATTACAACCGAAAAATTTCCGGCCCTTTACTCGATCGGATCGAAATCGTTATTGAAGTCCCGCGATTAACTTACAAAGAGTATACTTCAAAAGAAGATTCCGAAGGGTCACAGGCAATCCGCGAACGGGTTGTCAAAGCCCGTGAAGTTCAAAATAAACGTTTTCGGAAAACCGGCATGAAGGGATTTACCAACGCTTCTTTAAATTCAAAGATGATTCAGGAATACTGTCGTTTGAATGGGGATGCCGAAAAGATGTTGGAGCAGGCGGTCAACCGTTATCATTTGACAGGAAGAGGGATCAACAAAGTTTTGAAAGTAGCGAGAACGATCTCCGATTTGGAAGGAAGCGAGGCTATCCAAGCCGTCCATCTGGCTGAAGCGATACAATACCGAGAGAGAAAAACGGAGGGATGAAAATGGATGTACGTATCATCAACAGTATCCTTAAGAGCACAGTCAGAGTCTTCACGGAAGCCGTTAATATGAAAATCGAGTTCGAGAAACCGCAGATCGCGAAAGAATTGGCAAAAGGATACGACCTGGTCACACTCGTCGGTTTTAACGGCAGTTTATCCGGCAATCTCGTTTACGCCTTCGATATGCAAGTGGCGCTCAACATCGTTGGAAAAATGATGGGCATGCCGTACAACCAGCTTGACGATTTGGCGATGAGCGCGATAGGCGAGCTCGCGAATATGATCTCCGGGAATATCGCCACCAATATGGAACAGATCGGAAAACCCATTGATATCACCCCGCCATCGGTCATCCTGGGTAAAGAAATCCATGTGAACGTGGACGGCGTTATCTTGAAAATTATCACGAAGTATGAAGACAAGACCTTCGAGGTCGATATGGTTCTTAGGGAATGAGCCGAGATATCGATAAAAAACCCGATCTGGTCAAAGGACTACGCCATGTCAATATTCTGTACATGTTCGCGGTCACAATCATCGCGAATATCCTCGTGGGGGGGGTTATCGGTTACTTCCTGGATAAACACACCTTTAAGAACCGCGTTTTGTTCGTCATTTTTCTCGTCCTTGGCATCGCTTCAGGGTTGTACCAAGGGATACGGGAACTGTTGAAAGAGGTTCAGAAGATCGAACCCTTAGAACCGGAACCAAAAGAAGAAAACGTTCGACGGGAAGACAAAGGAACGCCTTGAACCGACCGATTGTTGCCGCGTTTTTCCCTTGGCTCAATCAAAAGCCGATGACGACAAGGGTTTTGCTAAAAACATCGGTCTATGGTATTATATATCTGAATTCCGGGCTTTTTTTAATCGGGTTTTTCTTTTTCTCCCAACCCTTTGCTTACGGGGTTTTGGCGGGTAGCGCGGCGGCTTTTATGAAGATGTGGGTCTTTGTCGAGCAATTGCGTCGTATGGAGAAGAAGAAGCAGAACGCGAGCGTTTCGGGTTATTTTTTACGGTATTCGATAGACGCCGTCGCGATGGGTATAGCGGCGTTTTTCTCCATCCAAGCCTTATTGGGGTGTTTTTTCGGAACGTTTTCTGTGAAATGGGTAATGATATTGCTTAGCTTCGCTCTGAGAAATGGAGGTAAGAAAAATGACCCTCAGTAAAAAAGAGAAAACCTTCGTCGTTGCGATGGTGGTCGCGATCGTCGTGGTTTGGATTCTTGCCTTGCCGGAGATGGGCGGTATGAAAGACCTGAAGGATGCGGGAATCGGCTCCCGATGGGTGTATACCTTCCCAGGCAGCGAAGGGTCCTTTTTTACCCGCGTAAACTTTCTTACTGTCGGTGTCGGTTTGCTGATCGTGCTGTTTTTGATCGGTGTCACCAGGGGGATTCGCAAAACTTATTCGATCGTTCCGAACCGAAAACAATCTCTGGTGGAATATTTGCTTCAGTATGTCTACGATCTCACGGAAGAGGGGATCAGCGATAAGCGTTTCGTGAAACCGGTCTTCGTTATCGCGATGACGCTATTTTTGTTCATCGCGTCTTCGAATCTGCTAAGCGGGATGCCCGGCATCGGCGCTTCCATACGGAACGGAGAAACCTACCTAACAATTTTTACGGACACGTGGTACGTCCCCACCTCCGATCTCAATACAAACGGAACCTACGCCTTAATCGTATTGATCGTTTCACATCTTTTCGGCATCAAGGTGAGAGGCTTCAAAGCTTGGGCAAAAACCTTTTTTGAACCGACATTCATCATGTTTCCGATGAATGTCATCGGGGAGCTCGCGAAACCGATTTCCCACTCCTGCCGTCTATTCGGGAACATCTTTGGTGGTGGAATCCTCGTTTTCATCCTCAGCTATATCTTAAAATTCCTCTTTATGCCGATGTTCCTGTGGGGGTTTTTTGGGATGTTCTTCGGATTGATACAAGCGTTGATCTTTTCGGTTCTTACGATCGTTTATATCGGAACCCAGATTAATTGACGGGATCCAGCGTTTGCAGCAGGCAAAGGAGAAAGCAAACCTTTTCAGGTATGAAATAGAGTTCGAGGTTTTTAATCGTTTGCGGATTAATCGTAGCTGAACACCGGTAATAGAAAATCGAGAAGGGAGAGTGCAAGTATGGAAATCAGTGAAGCGATCGTTCAAGCAGCGAAATACGTGGGCGCTGGAATCTGTATGGGTTTTGCCGCTATCGGACCCGCAATCGGGGAAGGAAACATCGGAGCGCACGCCATGGACGCCATGGCCAGGCAACCCGAAATGGCGGGCAACCTGCAAATTCGTATGATCATCGCCGACGCGATAGCGGAGACAACCGGGTTATATGGTTTGTTGATTTCTTTTATGATCCTTTTTGCCTAAAACACAAGTGACCGGCCCATGTTTTTCTGTATCGTCGGCGCGGTCGTTCCATAAAAGCGTGTGCAAACCCACCGGAGAGAAAGGGGGTTAAGATGGTTCATCTCGAGTTTAACCTGACTTCAGTTCTGATGTTGCTTGAATTTGCGCTATTAGCGTTCTTTTTGTATAAATTCCTTTACAAACCGTTTTTTAAAATATCCGATGAACGGCGTAAGCGGATACAAGAAGACTTCAATGTGGCGGAAAAGGCGAAATTAGAGGCGGAGGCTTCGCAGAAGGAAGCCAAAAAGCTTTTGGACAACGCGATCGCTCAAGCGGAAGGGATAATGGCCAATGCCAAAAAAACCGCCGAAGACTACGCCCTCCGCGAGAGAGAAGATGCGAAGCAAAAAGCCGAAAGTATGCTGAAGAAGGCCCAGGAGGAGATCGAAGCCCAAAAGCAAGATGCGCTCAAAGAGATCTCCGAGAAATCCGTCAGCTTAGCCGTTTATTTAGCCTCCAAACTGCTGGAACGTCAAGTGGACGAGAAAGCGCAGAACGATTACCTAAAAAGCTTTCTATCGAAGATCAAGGAGGGAGGTGGCCGGTGAAAAACCCCTCCCCGAAAGTTTTGCGGGTCTACGCCAAAGCGCTTTTGACCGGAGACACTGCGCAAACCTTAAAAGGGTTGCGTATTTTGCAGGAAGCTTTATCGATCGAACGGTACCGATCGGTCCTATTCAATCCTTCGGTTCCTAAATCGGAAAGAATAGCCGCTTTAACCTCCCTGTTACGAGCGGAAAGCAGTTATAGCGAGGTACTAGAACGGTTTCTTGAAGAGGTGTTTGAGAAACGCCGCGAAAAGATCCTACTCAACTTGGCGCAGGTTTTCGAGCGATTGTTGGCGGAAAGAAGAAAGGGTACCGAAGGAACGATCTATATGCCCTTCCCCGCGTCCGAAGAACAAAAGGCTTTCGTATCCCAAGAACTGTCCGCATATTTTGAAAGAAAAGGATACGAGCCCCCGATCCGTTTCGCGTTTGTTCTTCAACCGGGACTTTTAGGCGGTTTGAAAGTGAGCGTGGATGACCATATTCTGGATCTTTCGTTGCAAGCTCAGTTGTTGAAAGCAGAGCGGCATCTAAATGCCGAAGAGAGGTGACATGAGTGAAGATCAAGCCCGACGAAATCACTCAAATACTAAAAGATAAAATCTCCGGTTTTGAAAAGACGGCGGAGTTGGAAGAGACGGGGCGAATCGTCCAGGTCGGGGATGGTATCGCGACGGTATACGGCTTGAAAAAGGTGAAGTCCAGCGAGTTGGTCCTCTTCGAGAACGGCTCGAGAGGCATTGCCCTCAATCTTGACGAAGATTCGGTCGGTGTCGTCGTCTTGGGCGAATACTACAACCTCAAAGAAGGACAACTGGTGAAACGAACGGGAAAAATCGTTTCTGTACCCGTCGGAGAAGCCATGCTGGGTCGCGTGGTAAACCCGCTCGGCGAGCCGCTGGATGGAAAAGGACCCATCACC
>JAAYCF010000176.1 GCA_012744415.1 Thermotogaceae bacterium | reverse complement strand
GATCCGTCGCCGGGTTTTATATCAGCGGGATGGAGCAATTGATGCTGGAAGGGGAAACGGAAGAGCAAGCGGCCGATCACTATAGCGAATTCTTAACGTTTATTTATGGCGGTTGGAAAAGCGCCTTAGAGAATAATCCTTAGGAGGTACGAAATGGAATCAAAAACGATAACGCAAAAACCCGAATACGGGAACTGGGTTTCATTGGGATTGATCCGAAAAGTTTTTTTCATTTTTATTTTCTTCACTGTTGTCGATGCAGCATTATGGGCATGGCTACCGGGTTGGTTACCGCTAAAAATAACCGTTACGCTGTTAGCCCTTTTTACTTTAACAGCGGCGATTTATTTCTGCTTCGCGAGGTATCTTTTCTCCCCCAAAGGCAAGGATGTACAAAACCAGATAACCGACCTCCTCTTATCCCGAATAAGCTGGAATGGAGACGGAAAAGCGTTGGACATTGGATGCGGAAGCGGGGCTTTGACGATTAAAATCGCGAAGAAATACGGTAATGCGCATATCACGGGGGTCGATTACTGGGATGGGTCATGGGGTTACTCAAAAAAGCGCTGCGAAGAAAACAGCCGTATCGAAGGGGTCTCCTCAAGAACGGATTTTATAAGGGCGGATGCTTCTAAACTCCCGTTCGCTGATCACTCGTTCGACGCGGTGGTTAGCAACCTCACTTTCCATGAAGTAAAGAGTATCCGCGATAAGTACGTCCTTATCGACGAAGCCTTGAGAGTGTTAAAAAACGGTGGATGTTTCGTGTTCCAGGACCTATTTCTATTTCGCGCCTGTTATCCGCATTTAAATGAGCATATCGAACTACTAAGGAAATCGGGTATCGGTAATATTACCTTCCTCGATACAAGTAAATCGTCATTTATTCCTCGCACGCTCAAACTTCCCTTTATGGCAGGGACTATCGGGATACTCTACGGAACAAAATAAGGAATACCGATCCTTATGTCCTTGATTTGCGGGTATCGGGTGTTTCGGCTTCGCGAAGTCGCAGCTAAACCTTTCCAATTACCGTACGATCTCTGATTTTCACAAGCGTTTCACGGCTCGGCGAACGGATTGCCTCTGTTCTGTCACTTTGTCACGTCTTCGTAGACGCTTGCCGGAATAACGTGTTCCAAAAGCTCATCATTGAGCTGAGCAAGAGGCGATGGATACTTTGGGGCCGCCAGTTGATCCGGGGGATACAATTTGGGTGCCGGGTACCAACTGAAATCGGAAACGAGCGCATAACGCTGCCGGATGCTATCTTTGGAAATGTTAATCACCAACAGGTCTGTGGCCAGGGTGACTGGTCCCTGGTACCAAAGGCGGATATCTCTCATGGCATTCTCCACGGTGTCGTCGTTAACCTGAAAGTGCGTCGCGATGCCCAGCCGGGGATTCGTTTGACTCATGATATATCCAAAAGCTTTTTGAGTCGTATGAGAGGAGTCCTCCACGGCGGTGGTATAAGCGATCGCTTGTTGCCAGCCCAGGTCTCCCGGCTTAAACCCGGTGTTTTTTTCCGCCCATACCTCCGGAGGCACCACCATCTCGTGGATCAAAACATCCACTCCTTTAGCCTGTTCAACCATATAGTAGTTTGGTTTCGTGTCGCCGGAAAATACCATGGACAGGCCGTTCCATTCCAGCTTGTAGCTGATGGATCCATCCCGGTCGTGTATGGCCGGAAAATGGGTGATTTTTACGCCGTTTTCATTATAGGCAACTCCGCCGACCTCCATGTACGGCAGCTCCTTCACCTCGATATCATAACCGCTCACCCCGTTTTTGAGACCCGTCGGGGTAAAACTGAAGCTTTCCACATGCCATTTTGTCAATAGTTTTAATGCTTCTGCAAACGCGAGGGTTCCATCTTCCGGGGTGTCTCCGCTAGGTCCGAAAAGCCTGAGGGGCGTTTTCCGGTCTAAGGAGGGTCCGAAACAATACAAGGTGGTCAGATCGCTCATGTGGTCGGCATGCAGATGCGTCAGGAACACCTTGTCCATGCGCGAGTAAGGAATTCCCATGGCCACGTAGTTGGTCGACACGCCTGACCCCATATCGAAGATAAAGCTGTCGCCGTTGCCCGTTTCCACGAAAACGCTGTTGCTGGCTTGCCCTTTCCGAGGAATAACCGATGTCCCCATAAACGTAATCCGCATCTCATTCTTGTCTAATGGTTCTCCGGGAATAAAAGCGGTAGACTCTTCGGGGCCACCCGGTTGATCCATTTGAAGAGCGAAGCCGGTAATGAACGGGATAAAGACAATCACCCCTACCATTAGTGTAAGTAACACTTTCCGGAAATCTTTAGCCAACAATTGCCTTTCCATACGGTTACCTCCCTTTTTTAAACTCGGTTTTTTCACGAAAACTTTTGTTATGAGCGCGAAAAGGTGGGAATCACGAGAAATTTAGGAAGAAATGGGGTTATTTGAGGCTCAAACTGGCGAACGGAACCTCTATGAAGAAAAAACCAATAAGTATATTATACAAGATTAATAAGGTTGAAATCAATCCTTTTTTCTCGCTTTTCGGACGACTTGACACAACCGGGTATTCCCTATTCGATGATGGGTGGCGATTCTGATGACGCGTTATTAGTCCAGAAGAATAGAACGCCTATACCCGACCTCAAGAATAACGACAATGATGCGATCGTCCTCTATCTTTGCAAAATCGGGGAGTTTACGATCCGCAACGCCATTTATCTTTTAAGTTTCCCTCAAGACACTTCCCGAATTTCCTCGGGTGGGTACAATCTACGAGATTCTTTTCAATATAGGGGATAATGAAGACGGAGGTATACGCGACCCGATGCCTCATAAACCGAACTCTTTTTTTTGCTGCTTACTGGGTGACTCTTTCATTGCCTTTTTCTTCTTCCCAGACTTTATGGAACAAGGCTAAATCGTATTCGTCTTCGATTTCTTCGATAACGGCTTGACGAATAAAAGAAGAAAGGTCCAAATCGAGGATTTTGGCTTATTTTCGGAACAAGGTATCGTCTTATCACTTAATCGTACAGATATCGTGCTCGTTGTTTTCCTTGCTTTCATGTAATACACTGAAGTGCGTTTCTTTTAGTTATTCCATAAAGGTTCTGGTCTGCCCACTTATAACGTAATACCGAAAAAAAAAGCGATTCGCATATCTTTTACTTAACGGAGCGCCGACTCTTCAGGTCAATGACGAAAATATTAGGGATTTGCGAGATAAGCCTGTTTGGAGCGCCGACTCTTCAGGTCGGCTTATTAAGAGGGTTTCTTACAAACTATCTCAAGGAAACGTGTTACTTTCATTTTTGATTCCAAAAATCGGAAAAACGTTGCGAACCTGAAGGTTCGCGCTCCATTTCATCCGCTTTGCGAAAGGTCTATAAGCAGATTAAGGTTATACGTGCTTTTTCTCGAACCTCATTTCATGTCCCTTATTTTTACCGCATTAACCTACAATGAGACACTTTTATCGGTACACTCTGTCAAGAAAACTGTCTCACTTTTAGGGTATATCAGGACCAACGGCGACGTCTCGGGTTGCGTTTGAATTATAACGGTTGTTGGTTTTTTTTCTGGTCAACGATCTCTTTAGTTAACAGGCAAATGGAGGAAAAAAAGGAAAAATCGCGCGCTTTTCGCGTTAATAATGAGTTTTTTCGTTGTATTTTGACCCATCAGCCGTTCCCGGCGCCGGAACTGAGCGCGGAAGGTGGATTCGACAGTAGGATGCTCTATACATTGTCGATGATCAAGCGTCGCCAACCGTTTTTTCCGAGCCAATTAGTCGCACTTCTTACTGGGAAAGGCAAGAGGTCTGGCTGGAAGTACCTACTGACGG
>JAAYCF010000175.1 GCA_012744415.1 Thermotogaceae bacterium | reverse complement strand
TAGACTTCGAATACGATATCTTCGTAATAATCAAGGTATCGGACCGTCCCCGTATCGATGAAAAAATGCTCTTCCGGGAGATGGTCCACGATCCTATCAAGCTGAGGGATACCGCTTTTTCTTCCTCGAAAGCTGAAGATCTTCCACAACGCCTCTTTGATTTCCTCGTCGATGTTCATATCTTCAATGACCGTGAAATTTCTTGATTTAAGGGCTTCCATGGCTTCGCGCCGGCGTTCTGGAATTTTCTCCAGAATCTCGTTCAGGTGCTTTAATGAACCGACATCCACGTAGAAATCACTCACATCGACCGCCCTCAAGATGGAAGCGACGACTTGGAGTATTTCAACTTTTTCCTGTAAAGGATTAGCGCCGACGAATTCTGCGCCGAACTGAATCGAACAACTACCGTCGCCGAGAAAATAATCGCTGAAATAGAAATATCGATACGTCTTCCGTTGTTTCATACGGTCGATGATCTGAGAGGTCACGTCGGGTTTGATCAGATAAAACCGCTTCCCGTCGGTATGTTTCAATCCTCCTCTAAGAGAATCGGTATACTCTTCCATAAAGGGAAGGAAAATCTCTTCGTAGTTCCAATCGTCAAAGACAGCTCTGATCCGCTTGGATAATCCGGCGATCTTTCCGTTTTCACTGAAAAAATCCTTTTTCATCACTTACCTCCAAAAAAATAAGCCGGTGCTCTTCTCGCGCCGGCTTTCATTGTGTCAATCTTTGTGAAAAGTCATCCGGCTATGCGGTTGAATGGAAGATATGATGATGGATATGTTCGTGCGCGCGAATGATTGTCATTGGGGTTTGCTCCTCTACAAAAAAAGAGCCGATGCTTCCGCATCGGCTCTCAGGTTTTTGTTTTATATCAAACGAAATACCTGCCGTCGATGCGGTTGAGGTATCCGTGATGATGATGTAATTTCGAAGATTTCAACAATTCCAGCATAGTGACCTCCCTAAACTGGCGCTATTGTAGCACAATTCATAAAAGGATGTCAATCTTCTCTGAAAAGAAGCGCCTTTGCTCCGCGCAGAAGCGATCGTTTGGGTCTGTTCCGGGAAACAATGATATTTTCTCCTTTTCAACCAACAAAGCCGGTCGGCTCTTCTCGACCCGGTCCTCTTGATCGTTAAGCTTGTATCGCGAATCAACGTCTTATCAAATGAAAACGGCGCCCGAAGGCGCCGTTTTTACGGCAAGATCCTCGTCACCCTATCCGTTCTTCAGTACGGCATGCGCTGCGGCCAAACGCGCAACCGGCACGCGGTACGGGGAACAACTGACATAGTTCAGCCCGACGATATGGCAAAACTCGATTGAGCTCGGTTCTCCGCCATGCTCTCCGCAGATACCGATCTTCAGATTCGGGCGTACGCTGCGACCTTTTTGGGTCGCCATCCTCACGAGTTGGCCCACCCCATCACGGTCTAATTTTTTAAACGGATCGAAGGCCAAAATGCCTTTTTCGAGGTAGTCTTTGATGAATTTTCCGGCATCGTCTCGGCTGAATCCGTAGGTCATTTGAGTCAAATCATTCGTTCCAAAAGAGAAAAATTCGGCGAATTCGGCGATTTCATCAGCGGTCACAGCGCCTCTGGGGACTTCGATCATCGTCCCGATGAGGTAGTGCAGCTCAATTCCGGCCTCTTTGATCAGCCGATCGGCTTCCCGTTTGATGATTTCGTGAAGCATTTTCAGTTCTTCTTTCATCCCGACTAACGGAACCATAATTTCTGGCTTGGCATCCACGCCTTCTTTCTTCAAATCGATGGCCGCGCTGATGATTGCCCGTGTCTGCATTACCGCTATTTCGGGATAGGTCACGGTTAAGCGAACGCCGCGATGTCCCAGCATCGGATTGAACTCATGCAGCTCTTCCACGATCGTCTTCAGCTCTTCGAGCGAGATACCGAGTTCTTGAGCCGCTTTCAGCTGGGATTCATGCTCTTGAGGAAGGAATTCGTGGAGCGGGGGATCGATGAGACGAATCGTAACCGGCAACCCGCGCATCGCTTTAAAGATGCCGTAAAAGTCTTTCTTCTGGATCGGTTCAAGTTGATCCAAAGCCTTTTGTCGATCCTTCAAAGTCCGCGCTACGATCATTCGCCGAACGATCGGGATGCGGTCGGATTCAAAGAACATGTGCTCGGTTCGGCACAAACCGATACCTTCGGCGCCGAACTGTCTCGCCACTTCAGCATCTCTCGGGATATCGGCGTTTGTGCGGATTCCCAGCTTCCTAACTTCGTCCGCCCATTCCAATATTTTGGCCAGAGGTCCGGAGAGGCCTTCCGGTTTGATGGTTTTTACTTTACCG
>JAAYCF010000174.1 GCA_012744415.1 Thermotogaceae bacterium | reverse complement strand
TTTGAAGCGGATTTTGGCAGAACAGAAGAAGAGTTCATCGAAAACCTCTCTATGCCGGAGGAGCTTCTTGGACTGCGCGGGCATTTCGTAGAACTTCCCGACGAATCAATCGAAGATAGGAATAGGCGCTATACCCAGTGGGAAATAAACCACTCTCGAATAGGAGAATGGACTAGGCTCTACCGCTCATTAGGAGATAATTGCGTTAGCAATTTGGAACTTATCAAGGATAACGATTTTTCGATGGATACTTTTAAAGCCGCAAAAACACCAACGCTAAAAAAAATGTTCGTTCACAATTTATCATTTCCGAGTATTCTAAGGAACATTGAAATTCTGGGTTTCGAGATGCTTACATACCTAAAGATCGAGTTCCCTAAGCTATATGGCGAACTATTGAAGTATGTGATCCATTCAAAGTACACCCAATATTCTTGCCTTAAGGGAATGCTAACGCTACAAGGGACTGTTTTTATTGTTGATGTTATTAAAGCCTTTATTGAAGATCCTTACCTGACATCGAATATATTTATCGCTTTGTATAAGGCGCAAAAAGAATTAAAAAAGGTAGTGCTAGATACCCGTGGTTTGGATATCGCTTTGCGTTTTAAAACAGCAAATCTTATCTCGCATACTGAATTGAAAAGTATACTCCGATTAGGGCTCGAATGTGACGGGAAAAAAATCCAGTCCCGATTATACCAAAAGTCGAAACAGGTAAATGAAGCCCCACTAGCGCAAAATCAAGAAGAAACAGCAAATAGGAATTCTCACGTAAAAATCGGGGAAATAATAAATCTGCTCGAGAAAATCGATAGGCAGAAAGGAAATTAACATGAACATCATAGTATTTACTTTCCCCTAAGAGTTCGGGAAACCGTTTGGAAAACCTGAGGATATTAGAGAATAGATAAATCGGAATCGTATAAAGCCACCGATGTCATTGAATCCGCCGGTGTGCGATCAAGGGCGATAGAAAGAAAGCTCCGAAACGTACAAGAACTTCCGCATGAGGAGAGCGGAAAAATCCTCGAAGAGGGTTCTTAAAGGTCTACCGTTTAGCCTTCTCGTTAGCGTTCTTAGCCAGGACGATATCCTGACGAAGGCGATGTTCGTGTGGGATATCAAGACTTTTCACAAGCTTTAGAGTTTGTTTGCCGCGACCGAAACGGTGATCACGTGAATGCTTTGTAAAAGCGTTTATGATAAACAATACGAAGTCCAAAAAGAGGTGAACGAAGCGATTTCGTTTTTAGAGAAAGGAAAACGTCTCTCCCGCTATAACGGCGGAATCACCCTGGTCATCGATTTGGCAAGGGAGTTCATTGAAGAAGTTGAAAACACCGCCGACTACGATGACAACGACGCCATCGAGGCCGTCAGCGCTGACGCGATTGATGACACCTGTTTTTGGTAAAATAAAAGTATCGCAAACGGAAAAATAAAAAGGAAGCGAAAGAAGACAAAAAAGGACAAAAAAAAGCGCCAGCCCTCAAAATAAACTATCCTTTAATTGTCAGCCAAAACGATTAAAGGAGGAAGAGAGGTGTTGGCGCAAATGGAAGTATACCACATACGAGAAATGAGAGAAAAGCAAGGAAAGGGGCTCAGGGAAATCGCCCGGGAAACGGGATACGCGTTCAAAACGGTAAAGAAGTATGCGGACAAAGAAGATTTTTCGGAAGAAAAACCGAGGCGGAAAAAAGGATCGAAACTGGAGCCGTATAAGCCTGAAATCGACAAATGGCTGGAAGAAGACACAAAAGTCAGAAAGAAGCAGAGACATACAGCGGTGAAGGTATACAACAGGCTTAAGAGCGCCTATAAAGACTTTCCGGTAGGTGAGAGAACGGTCCGGAGTTACGTACGGGCCAAGAAGAGAGAAATAAACTCAGAAATCGGATACATAAAGTTGAGTCATCCGGGAGGGGAAGCGCAGGTAGATTTTGGACAAGCCGATTTCCTGGAAAACGGGAAGACCGTAAAGCTTTCATTCCTCGTGATGACCTACCCGCACAGTAACGGGGCGTACGCGCAGGTCTTCAAGGGAGAAAACCTCGAATGTTTTTTGGAAGGGATGAAACGCGTCTTCATCCACACGAAAAAAGTGCCGGAAAAGATCTGGATGGACAACCTCAAACCGGTGGTTCGGAAGATTCTAAACGTAGAAAGGCGGGAAGTCAGCGACAGGTTCATGAATTTTTCGATGCATTACGGCTTTGAAAGTACATTCTGCAATGTAAACAGTGGAAACGAGAAGGGGAATGTGGAAAACAAAGTCGGCTATATCCGGCGGAACCTTTTCGTGCCGCTGGTGGAGATAGAGGACATCGAAGCGTACAACGAGAGATTAC
Organism: Thermotogaceae bacterium; assembly: GCA_012744415.1. Taxonomy (GTDB): domain Bacteria; phylum Thermotogota; class Thermotogae; order MWEM01; family MWEM01; genus MWEM01. The sequence continues at coordinate 86 of JAAYCF010000174.1, read as the reverse complement.
TGGTCTTATGCGAAAAAGACATGGAAAGGGCGCATTATCTGAAAGGGGAGACGATCAGAACCTTATTCGAAGAAGAGAAAAGAAAG
>JAAYCF010000173.1 GCA_012744415.1 Thermotogaceae bacterium | reverse complement strand
TTCATGATTTCCAAGGTATCCAAAACATGGATACAATGATCGTAGACGTCTTTAAAGTACGTTTTTGTGGTAGCGCCGATCATCGGATTATCCCGATTTCGGCACTCATAGAGTACCTCTCGCAAAGGCCAGGCATTTTTTCGTAAAAAAATCAGGGTCCTTTTCGCATCATGAATTTCTTCCAAAATTGTTTCGCTGGGTTGCTCCGACATCGAGGCGTCGATCGCATCGACGGCTTCGTCGATCTTCTCGAGAATCGCAAAGTAACGGTCGACCAAGACGTCGAGCAAGGCATACAGCAGATAATCCGCCGTTTCCTTTCGGAGGATTCCCTGATTTTTTCGGATTCGTTGACGGATCGGGTCAAAAACATCGCCCGGTTTTTCTTGAAAGGTGATCAGAATGTCACCCAGCAAGATGAAACTAATTTGTTCGGATCCGACGGAACCATCTTTGTCGCGTTCTTCGAACATCTTCACGACGAGGTACAGATAATGCCCGTAATTTTCTAACTTTGGGCGTTGGTCGGTATGAAGGATGTCTTCCAATACCAGCGGGTGGATTTGGTAGCGTTCTCCTATTGCGGCGATCACGTCCGTTTGATGCAAACCGTCGATATTGATCCATAAAACAGAGTTCAACCGTTTCTCAGTACCGATTTCGTCAAGAGAAGTCGCGTGACGTTCGTCCCACGCTCCAGTATCGTACTCGTAGCGCGTAATCAAAACAGACTCCACCCGCTTCTCTCCCGAAAATTGAAGTGTGCCGGGTGGAATGCCCGCCTTTTCAGTTCTTTGACGGAGTTTTCGCTTCAGTTGGCTCAAAAAGCCCTCCTTTTCTAATTTCGACGATCGGGGATTATCGCAAGGACAAAAAAAGGGGGAGGATAGCCTCCCCCTTTTCTATTAATGTTTGATTAAGGCAACCAGATGACAATGCTGCAGCAAGATGGAACCGTCGTGGTAACGACAGGCACCGGGGCGACCGGTTGAGGCGCCACTTGAATCGGAACGGTTCCGGTACAGTTAGAAAATGGAAACGCAGGAAGCACGGTTACGGTTTGGTAAGTGACGACCGGTACGATCGGAACAGCCAGCACGGGAATCACGGCGACCGGTTGAACGAATATCTGCTCCTGGTATACCGGCGTGTTCATGAAGGTATAGCGGCCTTCCGCTCCCAACGATACGGAAACGTAAAGCCATCGCCTTTCCTGTGTCCGGTAGATGCGTAAAAGCGCGGTATCTCCCGGAAGCGCGCGGTTTAGAAGGTAAGCCATATCTTGCCATCGGTTGATATCGTTGAAATAATACCTCGCGTGCGCTTCTTTCAACATAAACAATTGGTCGTGCAAAGAATAGTCGGGGTTAAAAACGAACGTTCTCCCGGACGGGGGTAATTCGCAGCAATGATTCCAAACTCTTCCCTCTCCAACCAGGACGGCTTCCGTGATGATGTCGCCGATGCAAATATGGCCAAAAGCCGGATAGTTCGGCTCCACTTTGTTGACATAGATCCCTTTGACTTTGCACCCGTCAATCGCGCCTTTGAAATTGTCAACATAGATCCCCATTGTGATCGAAAATGCCGAAATGGCCAGGATCGCCAATAACAGAAATACTAACCCTTTTTTCATGCTCTTCCCTCCTTATGCGGATGAAGCAGCTATTCCCAGGTGCCGATAGCTGTATTGCCTACGACGAGCTCGCCCACGAAGGTTCGAATCGTTCCGTTATCGTTGACTGAAAAACGAACCGTCTTTCCATCGACGACCTTTGCATCCATAATCTCGTAGCTGACTGGATTGGATGCAGCATCCACGAACCCGTAGTCTCCCTCAAAGTCTTCCGAAGGCAATACTTTTGTCACCTTTAGTTCCGCGACAGCATCGGATTGAACCGCGCGGCCATCCGCCAAGAAAACGCCCCACCCGACGATCTTCCACACCCCATAGAGCCAACTATAGGTGGCGCTTGCGCAACCAACAAACAAGAAACTAAACGCCAACACAACCACGAGTACGGTCAACAGCACTCTTTTCTTCATACTCCCACCTCCCAGATAAATGTCTCATTTTTGGTTATTGATAGAATGTCTTTTTCTTGACAAACGCTAACGAAATGTCCCCTGACTTTCTCTAATACATCATTATGAAGAACGGAATCGGATAGAACGGGTAATAAGAATCTTCGGATTCGGGAATCGTCGCATTATACACGGTGAACATATAAGGCTTATCTTCGATGATCATTAACGGCCACGCCACGATCATCTCCGAATCCCAACCGGGTTTGTCCACATCCAATCTCATTTTCACGAGAACCCCTTTGGAAACATAAGCGGGATGATTTCCGCACCAAACGGGGCTCACAATACGTTCGCTCGTCGTCACGTTCGGGATATCGATCTTTTCCGCGCTCAGAAAGGTTGCGCCTTTGAAAAAAACGCTCATATAGGCGATAACCCCTTCCAACATCAGATAAGATTCCGCGCTCTTCGTAATCCCCGTTGACAGATGCACGTACGTGTTCATAAAGGTGGTTAAGTCCGTATCGATCTCTCGATCTTCGAAAACCGAGTTAAATTCGAATGGATTCTCTTCGGCGAGCATGACCGGATCCATATTCTCCAGCATATAATTTAAGGCGGTTACAAAATCCTTTCCGATCTTGTTCGCATTCAAAAACAAGTCCTTAAAAACCGTGCAAGAAGTCAACAAACCCACCAAAAGAATTGCCAAAACAAAAAACCGAACCATCCTCATCATGGTCCCCCCTTTTTTTGTTTTAAGAAGATAAAAGAAGAATAGAATCCGATCCATTATAACATAATTCAGATGAATTCAAAATATTGCCGCTCCTTCCGTCCTCAATCGGCAATTTTTCCCGGATTGAGGATACCCGTTGGATCGAAGGCTGCTTTGATCCGCCTGGTTAATTCCAAAACCGCGGGTGAAAGGACGGCCGAAAGGTATTTTTTGCGTTTTAGGCCGATACCGTGTTCGCCGGACAATGTTCCTCCTAAGAGGACTGTCTCCCGATAGAGGTCTTCAAGCGCTTTTTCGACGGTTTTTTCCCACTGTTCAGGGGTATAGCGGTCATTTAAGAAGGTGACATGAATATTCCCGTCCCCCGCGTGTCCGAAGTTGATGGTTTCCAGTTGGTACCGTTCCGAGATAGCCCCGACCTTTTCCATAATCTGAGGGATGCGATTGATAGGGATGACGATATCTTCCATGCAAAACTCCGGGTAAAAGCTGGATACGGCTTCCGCGATGGCTTTTCTCGCTTTCCAAATCTTTTCACGAGTGTTTCGGTTATCGGCGACGAAAACTTCCAAGGCGCCATTTTTTAGGCACATCTCTCCGATACGCACGTACTCGTCGAACAGCACTTCTTTATCGTTTTCTTCCAGTTCGATGATTAAATGAGCCCCGGCGTCGGCATAGGGTAGTTTGCTGTTTAGAAACCGCCCGGTCAGGGTCAATGAAGCGTGATCCATAAACTCGATCGAGGCGGGAAGTAGCTTCGCCTGCGTAATCATCTTGGGAACGAAGGCGATCGCAGTTTCAACGTCTTTAAAAGGAACTAATAGATCCACCAAGTACTTAGACAGCGGAACCAACCTGAGAATGATCTTGGTGATGATTCCCAAAGTGCCTTCGGAGCCGACCATCAGATTGACGAAATCATACCCGGTGACATCCTTCACGCGTTTTCCGCCGAACTGCACGATGTTTCCATCGGGAAGAACGACCTCGAGTCCCATCACGTGGCGTCCGGTCGCGCCATATTTAATTACTTTGTTACCGCCCGCGTTTTCGGCCACGTTGCCTCCGATGAAGGAGGCATCGCTGCTGCAAGGATCTCCGGCATAGAGCAAACCGGCGCTTTTGGCCGCCTTTTGTATCTCATCGGTCACCACCCCCGGCTCCACCGTGATCGTCAGCGTTTCTTTATCAAATTCGAGAATTCGGTTCATCCGTTCCAAGGACAGGACGATTCCGGAAAACACGGGTACGGCTCCTCCCGATAACCCTGTTCCGGCGCCTCTGGGTGTGACGGGTATCTTGTTTTTACTCGCCCATTTCATGATCTCGGCGATCTGTTCGGTCGTTTCCGGGTACAAAACGATATCCGGGAGAAATCGGTATTTTTCGCCGCTGACCTCATCGTGGGAGTACACGTTCAACCGTTCTGGATCGACCGTAAAGTTGCGATGGGCCATTAATGCCTGCAGTTCTCGCATCCGCGCTTCGGTGAGTCGATTATACGAGGCTTTCATTCTCCACCTTCTCTTTCCTTTTCCAAAGCTGCGATAAGTTCGGGCAAGATTTCGAAGAGATCTCCACAGAGCCCGATATCGGCTATTTTAAAGATACCGGCTTCCGGATCTTTGTTGATCGCGACAATAAATTCGGCGGTCTGCATACCGGCTAAATGCTGAACCGCTCCCGATACGCCGGCGGCCAGGTAGAATTTCGGGGATACGACTTTACCGCTGAGTCCGATCTGGTGAGGATAGGAAACCCATTTGGCTTCCACGGTCGGCCGCGTTGCGCCAACACCGCCTCCGATCAGATGAGCCGCTTTCTCCAGCAACGCGAAGTTTTCGGGCTTTTTTAGACCCTTCCCGCCTGTCACCACGACGTCCAAATCCTGGATATTCGTATAATCCTCCGAAACCTTCTCGTAGGACAATGGAACGATCCTGCTCGAAAAACAGTCTTCTGGCAGTTCCAAGCGTTCGGTGAGTCCGGACCGCAGAACAGGCGCCGGTTTCGGGAAGGTCTTCGGCCTAACCGTCGCCATTTGAGGGCGATGCGAAGGTGTCTTAATCGTTGCCATCACATTCCCCCCGATCGCCGGTCGCGTCTGTAACAACAACCCGGTCTCCGGTTCGATGTCCAAACCGGTGCAATCGGCGGTTAATCCGGTGTGAAGCAGCGCCGCCATCGCGGGCAAAACAGTCCTTCCGGAAGTGGTCGCGCCAGCTAAAACGATTTGGGCGGGGTAGAGACGAAGCGCTTCAAGGCCTATCTTTACCGCGATTTCTTGGTTAAAAAGCCCTAATCGACTGTCTTCCACGAATAACAGCCGATCGGCGCCCGCTTGAAAAATGGGTTCCACGGGTTCGTCCAATCGATCATAAAACAGAAGGACATCCACGGCGCCTCCGATTTTCGCGGCGAGTTCGGAAGCCTTTCCAGCGAGTTCAAAGGTAACCGGAAGGACCGTGTTTCTTCGGACTTCACCGATCACCATTATCCTTGGAATCGTTCGATTCTCTTTCTCCATCGTGTTCTCCTCTATAGGATCGCTCGGTTTTTAAGTTCCCGAACGATCCGTTGAATGCCTTTCCGAATATCGGACAGCGCATACATTTCGCATTTGCGCTGGATCTTCGGGTAGAAGACTTTGCTGACGCGTGTCGGGGAGCCGGTGAGTCCCAATTCGCCTTCCGGAATCGGCAGGTCAGACGCAGTGACGGTTTCCAGTTTAGCCGCGTGACCCCGGATTTTGCCCGAAAGGGTTGGCATTTCAGGTTGGTTGAGATTATTCAGAACGGTCAAAAGGCAAGGAAAGGGTAGAAACTGAGTTTCATAACCGTCTTCTACGGTTCGTTTGACGATCACGCCATCGTTCTTTTTATCGATTTCGCTTACGTAAGTGGAAAAGGGAATTCCCAGCATCGCGGCGACCTCGGGCCCGACCTGCCCCGTTTCCCCATCAGTCGCCTTTTCGCCCGCAAGGATGAGATCGTAAGGGCCATTGCGTTTCAATACTTCCGATAACACGCGCGCGGTAGCCCAAGTATCCGCGCCGCCGAATTTGCGATCGGTAATAAGCGTCGCCGTATGCGCGCCCATCGCGATCGCTTCCCTAAGCGATTCTTCCGTTTGCGGGGGCCCCATCGAAAAGACTGACAGGGTTCCTCCTTCTTGCTCTATAAACTGCCTGCCCGCTTCGATCGCCTGCAGATCCAAAGGATTGATGACGGTGCCGATACCCTCTCGGATCATCGTGCCCTTTTCTTCGTCCAATTTCACTTCATCCGTATCCGGTACTTGTTTTAGCAATACCGCGATTCTCATGCCACTCCTCCGTTCACGTTTCCGCTTCTTCAGCAACCATCTTCCAGGCGATCGCGTCCGCGATGTTTTTGACTCCGGTTATGATCGGAATCTTTTCTTGTTTTGATTCAGAAAGACTTTTTCTCAGATAATGCCGGAAAAACTCTTCGACGCGGCCATCGGAGAATAAACCACCCATCAAGCAGATTTTTCCGTTTTTCATATCCGTGCGCGCTAAAACCGATAAAACCTGGTCCGCCAGCAATTTTAGCCCGTTTTGATGCAATTCCTGGACGAAAGGATCTCCCAGAGCCAAAAACCGGTAGGCAAAAGAGGCTGTTCGCTTTCTCATTTCTGGTTGGTAAAAGAAGGCGAACGCATCCCTCGGATTACCCGGGAATAGCTCTTCGAACACGGAAAAACACGCTTTTCGCTCTTCGAGGAACTCGTAATAGGCCAAGTATCTTCGAAATAATTCCTTAACCAGCCAAAAACCGCTGCCTTCATCGCCTAACAAGTATCCCCACCCCCCCGAGCGCATCTTTTTCCCTTCTTCGTCCTTCCCCAAAACGATGGAGCCTGTTCCGCAGATGACGAGAACGCCGGGTTCTTTACCGAAATTGGCGTAGTAGGCTCCGTCCACGTCCGGCATGATACGGCAGACGCTTTTCGGAAAGATGGCGTCGCACAGCCCTTTTACCTTTTCGAATTCGGGTTTTCCTCCAATGCCGGCCATCGATAGCGCAAGGGTGTCGATCACCGGAACCTTTTGCTTAAGAAGAAGGAGGATTTTCTCTATTTCTTTTTCTCCGGCGGAAAGAAAGTTTGCATTTTTTTCGAGCACTTCTTTCCCGATGAAATTCCCATCGCTGCTCACCCATGTTGCGCGAAGGGTGCTGCCACCGGCGTCGATTGCAAGAAATGTCTTCATTTTTCTTTCTCCTTCATTGCTCTCCTCAAGAATCCACCGTGCCTCTCCAAAGCCTCTTGCGCTTCATTGGGGGATATATCGTTAATGATCTGCAAAATGGCTTGTTTTGCCTTCCAGTTCGATTTTATCAATTCAGATTGCGACCTTTCGGCTGATTCGCCGGTGCTTTCCATAACGATCTTTATCGCCCGCTCCCGAAGCTTTTCATTGAGAACGACGACATCGATCATGAGGTTTTGAAAGACTTTCCCCGATTTGACCATCGTCGCGGTACTGATCATATTCAAAACCATTTTTTGGGCGGTTCCTGCCTTCAACCGCGTCGAACCGGTCAAGACTTCCGGCCCCGTGACGACTTTGATCACCGTATCGGCGAGAGAAGCGATTTCGGGCCTTTGGACATTACAGATCAGTGCGGTGGGGCAGCCGATCTCTTTGCCCTTTTTGAGGGCTCCCCTAACAAACGGGGTCCTCCCGCTTGCGGTGACGCCGATGATCAAATCGATCTTTCGGACTTTCCTATCGACGATCTCTTTTTCCCCCAAGGACTCTTGGTCTTCTGAACCTTCAACAGCTTTGAAAGCAGCTTCTGTTCCGCCGGCCATGATCGGTATGAACAGGTCTGAGGGGGCGTTAAAGGTCGGTATCAGTTCGACGGCGTCGATGATGGCGAGCCGGCCGCTCGTTCCCGCGCCGACATAATAAACCTTTCCCCTGTTTTCGATCGTTGAAAGACATTTGGATACGACTTCTGAGATCTCTCTTAGGGCGTCCCTTATCGCGAGGGGGATGGTTGCGTCTTCTTCATTCATCGTTTGAAGCAATTCACCAATCGAAAAACGGTCCAGTTCCGTGGTTTTCGGATTTCGCTTTTCGGTATCCAGGTTTTCTAACATCTCTTTTTCGCCTTCTTTCATACGTTCGGGTTTTCTTTTTCTTTCAATGTCGAAACCAACAAGATGGAAGCGATGCTTCCAAGAACGCCAATGACCTTAAAGGAAGTCGGCGTAAAGCGTTTGTGATGGCTTTCGGATATGAACAGTAGAAGGTAGCCGAGTGTGCTTCCTTCTCCCGTAATTTCCGTAAAAAGAGCTTCTCTAAAGGATAAGCCCGCGTCATTGAAGAGATCCTGGCTCCGGTTGCTGTCATGGGAGGGAGCGGAAGCGGGTGCGGTCGTCAAAAACACGTTCGCGTCGTAGAAGCGGGTAGCGGCGTGAGTTTTCAACCTATTGAAAAATGAAGGGTCGATCGGAGTCGTGTTGACCCATTCCGGACTCAATCCGACTACAAAATGAGAATGCCAACGGCCCTTTTCCAGAAGAGCCAGTATCCCGGCATCGGCTTCCGGAATCAAGAGCCTCGCGTGTTCGAGCAGTTCGGGAAGGTAGTCTTCCTTGACCAGCAAAGCTTTTTCGAAAAGCGCATTGGTTGTGAGGATGAGTTGTTCGAATGTTTGCAGGGTTTCCGAGTCTTTTCTTGCCGCTTCTTCTTTCTCCTGAAGGTGGAGCCTTTGAATCGTCTTGTCCGTTTGAAGCGAGTCGATCCGCGCTCTCAAAGCGGACGACTCTTTTCGAGAGGTTCGTAGAAGCTCGAAAAACAAACAAACGAGATAGATGAGAAGTCCCGGAGCAAAGAACCCGATTGTACTGGGTAGATGTCGGTAAACGTGCCATCCGTCGAAAAATAGGCCGGTTAATATTGCCGTATAACCGATCGTCAACAGTGTGGACGAAAAGCGGAAAGAACGAAGGAGAAAAAAGAGAAGATTGCCAGTTAGCAAAACGATACCGACCATCGGGATCCGCAGGAGAAGTAGAACGGCTCCGATACCGTCGATTAAAAGGATGCGCATTAGCAGGGTTTTAGCGTCAGGACCACGTTCTTGCCCGAACGTGCTAAGAACGAAGAAATAAACCACCAAGCCTAAAAGAAAGCTTCCATTTAAGGGCGAAAAAAGGTGTTCGGGAATAAAAATGCCCCGGGTGGTCGCCAAGAAAATGATCAATGCGGCAAAAGCCAGTATTCCTAGGGTTCCTATCGCAGTTCCCATCATTGTATCAGGCCGTTTTTCGCCAGATGATCCGCGAAGGAGAAAGGCAAAAATCGAAAGGTTCAGCAGGGATAAGCCGCCGAACCAGAACGGGAGCTGCTCGTGGTAGAGCCGCAGGGCCTCTCTTCTAAAACCTCGGGCGAAATCCGGAGACACCATTCCCCGCAAGAGCTTCGTCGCCGGTTCCCCCGAATCGGAGGGGAGCGACAATATTTGGGATATCACAAAAAACAGCAGCGCAAAAACCGAAATCGCGAAAAATAGCGCGAGCGCTTTTTTGATTCCGGTGGACTCCATTTGACACCTCTTCTTGGCAATAAACGTCTATGCCCGTAAAAACTGACGGACTCCCTGATACCCTTCCTCGTATAGCACCGAAATGGCGGGTTGTGGTGTTTCTATACGAGAATTAAGCTTGATGACCCAATTGAACTCTTTCAAAATCCTTCTTTTCAATTCAAGGGTCCTGAACATGTCGGAAGCTAAAAGAATCTGCATCGCCGACTCGAATTGCGCGTTTTCTTCATCCGGATCGGTATCCAAACATACGTGGAAATGATGGTCTAAAAACGGTTCATAGCGCGAAGCGACCCCCTGGAAGCTTTCGGAACTGATTACCCGCTTCGATCCGACACGAATCGGCTCGAAGAAGGGCAAGAAGGCCGTCGCAGCCTTTAGCACCGTTCGATCTTGAACGGGCAAAACGATCTCGCCGGCGCTCAGAAGATCGAAAACGGAAGCGAAAACCGGGATCTGGCTTTTTCTCTCCTCCACGAAACTGAAGTGCGCGTCCACGAAATCCGAAAATCTTTTCGAATCGGAGAGTTGAAGTTTTTTTTTCGTTTGTTGGGATTTTACCAGAATCAGAAAGTCATCGATCACTTGATTCGCTCTCGATGTACCCTTTTCCGGGTTGATCAAACAATTCGCTCTCAGAATCCCGCAAAGTTCTTTGCCGATCGACTGGAAGGTATCCGCAGTCTGCTTTAAACCGAAAAAGGCGTAAAAAACCCCAACGAGGCTGCCGATACCGGTTGAAACGATACACAAAGGGCGCCCCAAATTCTCTTCCAAGGCTTTCATCGCGCCGATGCTTCGAAGCGCGGTTTCGCAATCTCCGTTCAGATAAACTAAGTAAGCGATAGCCGTTCGATCTCCTTTTCATAGGTGTCCGAGAGGATTCTGACGCTCTTTGCGATAATCTCTTCGGCACGATCGAAGCGAAACCAATCGATATCGAGTGAATCGAAGTAAATGGCCAACTGGGCCCGTTCCATGTCCAGTTTAACGAGGCGCTCCCCTTTGAGATCATCCACATAAGAGAGGAGATCGAAAGTGCTCTCAAACCGGTTTTTTTTTGGCACGCAACTCACATCGACTCCGATCACGGTTTTCGCGCCTAACCGATACGCTTCCTCGACCGGGACGACACGCGTGACACCGCCGTCAACGAAGAAGCTGCCGGCTAAAGAGACCGGAGAAAACGCGCCGGGAACGGAAGAGCTGGCGCATACCGCATCAGCGATGAAACCATAGTCGAACAGCTCCTTTTTTCCTGTCTGCATGTCCGTCGCCACCACTCCCAATGGAATCTTGGTATCGCTGAAGCGGGCTTTCCCGAAGATCGACCCGATTAGGTCGTACAAAAAGTATTCGTCCATCATCGAACGCGTCGCAGTGGTTTTGTAGGCGGCATTTATCTTTCCGGTAAGAGAGACCTTCCCTTGCAGCGTGCGGATGAGTTCCAGGATGGCTTTTGCGCTTTTTTCAACAAAGTAATCCACCAGCTTTTCGACGGTTCGGATATCCTTGAACAGCGCGAACGCGCTACCAATAACCGACCCCATGCTGGAACCCGTAATATAGGATGGAACCATATCTTTCTCGCACAATAGGCGCAATACCGCCACATGAGCGAACCCTCTCGCTCCTCCCGCTCCTAAAGCAATGCCTAAGCCCTTCATCCTTATCCCACCTCTGTGGGAGTATTATATCATGGAAGAGCACTTCCAAAAGAGCCTCGGCGGTATCTTTAAGAGATCCGGGAGACTATTGCGGCTGGCGAGAGTTTGCGGCTAAATATGTTGAATCCCGTTAATGATTCATCACGACTTTCAAATTTTCGATGAACATTTGGGGCATCTTTCGACTTCGAAAGTTCGGGTCTTTATCTAACGATCCGAGAAAGGTCTCGAACTGGGTTTTATGCTCTCGTAGGTAGACGAGTTTTTCGAGGTAGTTGCGCATCTGATCGATTTCAAGATCTCGGACAACCGGGCCGTGACCGGGAATGATCTCCTTATACCGCTCTTTTTTGAGTGTTTTGAGAACTTTAACCCACGTTTTGATGTTGCTGTCCGCGACGATCTCAGGATGAAAACCGCTAACGACAAGATCGCCCGTGATCAACAGACTGTACTTCGGAATACGGATCACGATCGTGTCCGGCGTATGCCCGCCCACGTTTTCCAAATAGAGGTCGAGATCGCCGAAAGAGAGTTTGTACTCTCTATCGAAGGTGATCGAAGGCGGAACGATGATGACGTTCTCTTTTGCCAAAAGCGGCTCTTTCTCAACCACGTAACCGATGTAGGTTTTATCCATCATTCGGAAGAACTCTTCGGAGGCTTTGCAGCAGCATAAAGGCGCGCTGAAACCTGAATTGCCGAACGTGTGATCGGGATGGTAGTGGGTATTGATGACCAAGGTGATGTCGCTGTTCAAGAGACGCTTGATCGTTGTTTTTACCTGTTCCGCTTTGGAAGGAAAGAGTGAAGAATCAACAATAATCGTTCCTTCCGAAGTCGTTACCGAAACGATATTTGACCCTCCGAAAGGATTATCGTACACGATGATACCGGGCGCTATTTCTTTCAGAAAGATATCCCCCCAACCGCTCCGCGATGTAATCCAAGATTTATGTTCCGCTATACATTTCTATAAGGATCGGGGTAATTCCTTCGTAAAAAGGGTGGAAAACGAGCATTTGAAGCTCCGAAAAGGCGCTCAGACTATCCTTTCACGGTGGGAATTTCTTTCCAGCAAGTGGTATAACGGGGAGTGACATTTTCTTTTCTGTCCTGATAGGCCTTTCGGGTTCCGGACGAGGCGAACTGCACCGCGTTCCGCCGGATCTTTTGGTTCAAACGGTCGACCAGTTCCATGATCTGTTTTTCTTTTTGCTGGGTTCCGACGTCTTCAAACAAAGACTGTTGAACATTGGTGCGTGGATAGATACCGGTAAAGTACACCCCGGCTTTTTTGTAGAAATAACCGTATTGGAAGATGCGTTTTAATCCTTCCCGAGCCAGGCGCAGCATCTCGATCGTGTTGTCCGACGGGCGGCGAAAGACGATCGGTTGACTCCCGAGATAGGCTTCTTTCGCAAATCGGGAGGTCATGACGAAGATGGTCATCATACTGGCGCAACACTTTTCCAAACGGAGTTTTTCCGCACCCCGACTGATATGGGCGGCCAGGGCCTCAAACAACTTTTCGTAGTCCAAGATCGGTTCGCCGAAGCTGCAAGAATGAACCAGGCTTTTTCGGGTTTCGGGGGGCGCGACCGTGATACAGGGATCGCCGTTCAATTCTTTTACCACCCGCAAGCCGACGACCCCCATCGTCTTTCGAATCGTCGTGAGGTCGGCGTTTTTTAATTGGTAAACGGTATCAATGCCTTTCGCATGGAGTTTCTTGCCCCACCGATACCCGATTCCCCATACTTCTTCGATCGGATAACGCATCATCCAGGTATCGGTTTCTTCGGAAAAGGCAGAGTAGACGCCCCGGTGCGAGGCGTGCTTTTTGGCGAGATGGTTCGCGAATTTGGAAAGCGTGCGGGTGGGTCCCCATCCGATCGATACGGGAATGCCCGTCCATCGGCGAACCGTGTCCCGAATCTCTTTTCCGAAGGCAGCGAGGTGCTCCAGAGGAATCGACCGAAGCGATAAAAAACTTTCGTCGATCGAATACACTTCGATGTCAGGGCAAAACTGTGACAGCGTTTGCATAATTCTTTTAGACATATCGCCGTAGAGCGCGAAGTTGGATGAGTAAGCGATGACGCCACGGCGGTCCAACTCATCGCGAATCTTGAAATAGGCGGTTCCCATCGGTATTCCCAATGCCTTTGCCTCAGAAGACCGCGCTACGATACAACCGTCATTGTTGGACAAAACGACGACGGGTTTTCCCTCCAGATTAGGATTGAAAACCTTTTCACAAGAGACAAAAAAGTTGTTGCAGTCCACCAATCCGTAGACTCGCTGCCCCATGTTCGCACCGACCATTTCCCAAAAGGAGAGAATATTATCTGTTTCTTGACGCTTTACAATACCAAAAAACGGAAAAAAAAGCAAACCGAAAATGCGTTTCGAAGCCACAGCCAACCTCTTCGATACCCATAAACCCATCAAGGCATACCCGACTCAAGTCTGGCGCTCCAAAAGGCGCATCATAAGAAGGTAATACCCATTTCATCCTCTCTCATCCGTAACCGAGTAATCCTCATAAATCGTTCTCTATTTTTACTATTCCAAATGATCATCGGACGCTCCACGGCTCGCAGAGATCAGTTTCGCCTTTCGCGGAAAGATTTTTTTGAAAACGTCAACGGAAAGTACCGGTCTTTCGGTTTCTATTTTTTCTCCCGATTCGCGGGCGTGTTTTTTTGGTTTCTTTGTGTTATAATACGGGCGATGTGAACCAATTGGACTGACCTGCTTGTTGCAGGATAGTAAAGATAACCGAAAAGTTCCTGTCACGCCAGAAGGGGAACTTTTTTTTTGAGAACAACGAAAGGAAGAGAAAGATTTGAAGAAAACAGAAAGTTTTAGCGCTTTAGGTCTATCGCAAGAGGCGATAGATGCGATCACAGCAAAGGGGTTCGTGGAGCCAACGCCGATCCAGAAGAAAGTCATCCCGGCGATGCTTCAGGGGACCAAAGACATCATTGGCCAGGCAAAAACCGGTACCGGTAAAACGGCTGCTTTCGGTTTAGCCATAATGGAGCATCTGGAAAGAAAGAACGGCGTGCCGCAGGCCCTCATCGTCGTACCGACGCGAGAGCTGGCTTTGCAGGTTTGTGAAGAACTAAATTCGCTAAACGGCGATAGAGGGTTTCGGATTATTCCCGTCTACGGCGGACAGTCTTATGAAACGCAGTTCAAACAGTTGAAGAGAGGCGTCGAAATCGTCGTTGGAACGCCCGGCCGGTTGATCGATCATATTCATCGCGGTACCTTAAATATCGGATCGATCGGTTATCTGGTTCTTGATGAAGCCGACGAAATGCTGAACATGGGCTTTATCGACGAAATGGAAGAGATCGTTAAAAATACCCCGGCAGACAAACGGGTGCTCCTCTTCTCCGCTACCATGCCCAAACCCATTCTGAACATTGCGCGGAAGTATATGGGCGATTACGATCACTTCGTCGAGGAAGAGAAACAGCTCACCGTCGATACGACCGAGCAGCTCTATTTCGAAGTCCATGAAGGAGACAAAGTAGAAGTGTTGTGCCGGACGATTGATCTGGAAAGAGATTTCTACGGGTTGATTTTCTGTAAAACGAAAGTGGACGTTGATGAACTGACGCAAAAGCTCGTTGAACGGGGGTACGGAGCCGAATGTTTGCACGGCGATATCGCCCAATATCAACGCGAGCGGATCATGGAAAAGTTCCGAAAACGCCGGATCAATATTTTGGTCGCGACGGACGTCGCTGCCCGCGGTATCGATGTGGCCGATCTGACCCACGTGATCAATTTTTCGCTCCCGCAGGATCCTGAGGCTTATGTCCACCGGATCGGAAGAACCGGAAGAGCGGGAAAAGAAGGCACTGCGATTACTTTTGTGACGCCGGAAGAGTACAGAAAGCTCTCGTTCATTAAAAAAATCACACGAACGGAGATCAAAAAAGAAAAGATACCACCCGTAAAGAAAGTAATCGAATCCAAAAAAGCGCGGATTCAAGAGCAAGTTGATGCGGTTTTGCAAGACACCGATCTGAACGATTATCTCGAATTATCAAGAAGAATATTAGGGGATAGAGATCCGGAAACGGTACTAGCAGCCGTACTCAAGCATTCGTTCGGCGAGCAGCTTGATGAATCGGCCTATCGCCACATTCAAGAGGTCACCTTCAGAAAAACGAGCAAAACCCGTCTCTTCTTTGCCCAAGGGCGTACGAATGGCATGACACCGAAAAAGCTTGTCCAGCTTATACGGACGAAAGCGGGAGTGGAAGACCGAAAAATAAGGGATGTCGAAATCCTTGAGAAGTTTTCCTTCTTAACCGTAGCCCACGAAGATGCCGAGCTTATTTTGGCTTCCTTCCGGGATAAAGGCAAGAAACAGATGGTATCGGTCGCGCACGAAAGAAGCAAAGCTTCTTAAGCGATTCTTCAGATTGGACCGTCAAGGACGGTGCCAGTTGTTGGAGAAGCGATAGAGTCATCCGGGTTAGAACAAAAAAAAGGACTTCCCCGGTATAAGACCGATCGAATAGTAAAGTATTAAGGCGCGCGTTGAAGCCGGTGGTAGTTGCGGAGCGGACGATTAACGGGCGCCTTTATCTTTGGTTTTAGCTTACCTGCAAACAATAAAAAAACGCTTTCGGAACCAGATTGCCTTTATCTGACGCTTTCTTCGCTCAAGTGTAAACGAGTCGGAATCCTCGCATTTCGTTATCGAACACCCATCAAACCGAGTATCGCTCTGTTGTCGTCCGCGTCTTATGGATCGTTTGACCGCGAGCGAAAAGTGATACAATCGAAGAGCGGGAGGAGCGAAAGAGATGGAAAGAAAGCCGATCGGTATTGTTCAACGTTTAAAAGCGTTTTTCATCGTCGATTACATCAATCTGATCAATCTGTTTCAATATTTCTTTTTCCTCTTTTCTTGGAGCGTATGGTTCTTCTTCAGTCGCCAAGGCGAGACTGAAACCAAAGTTTTCTCGTTGATCTTGCTGGGCCTCTGCACTCTTTTGCACAGCGTTCTGTTGCCTCGAAGGAAGCTTTCCTGGGCGAAACCCCTGCTTTTTATCAACTTGCTGCTAACCTATTGGATTTCTATCGAGGACCCGGCGCACATCACTTTTTATTTTTACGATATTTTAATCGCCGAAGCGGTTGTCTTTTTTCCTTTGACTTTTGCTATCCGATTCTCGATTTACTCTTCTTTAACTTGCCTAATTAGCCTCGCCGTCAGTTCTTTGCCGGTCGTTTACGTCTGGCGGAATCTGATCAGCTTCCTGCTCGTTTTCTTTTTTATGCTCTTGACGGTCGATCTATACAAAAAACGACTCTCTTTAGCCTACTCCGAAACGCTCTTAGCCGAACAGAAAAAATTGTTGGAGAAAACAAATCAAAGTCTGAGACAATCGATTAACGCTTTGGAAGAGATGGTTGTCCTGAAGGAGCGGAACCGTATCGCTCGAGAGATCCACGATAACGTAGGCCACTCTTTAACGGCGGCGGTCATACAGATAGAAGCCGGTATTCGCCTGGCATCCACGAATCCCGGTCGCGCGGTTGAAAAGCTCCTCTCCGCGCAAGACCAAGTCCGATGCGGATTAGAAGCGATCAGACAGTCGGTTCGAACCCTGAGTTTGGGAGAAAAGAGCAAAGATTTGCTAACCGCTCTGAAACTACTCATTATAGAAGCGGAGCGGCATTTTGGCGTGGTTGTCGAATCCAAAATCGAAAACCTCGGACGTTTTCCGGAGCAAACCGGGAAAGCGGTTTACTATGCGTTGAAAGAGGGATTGACGAACGGAGTGAAACACGGGAAGGCGACACGTTTTTCCTTTTCACTGGAAAACCGTGAAGACAAACTTTCTTTTCAGCTTCGCGACAACGGCGGCGGATGTGACGGGTATCACCCGGGATTCGGCCTTTCGGCTATGAAAGATCGTGTGGAAGAAGCAGGTGGCGCTTTTTCGTTTTTTTCGGACACCGGAAACGGGTGTCTCGTAGAGATCACCTTCCCGAAATAAAGGGGAAAGGCAGGGGTGCCATGGAAAAGATCAAGGTACTGTTAGTCGATGATCAACGCTTGATGATCGACGGATTGAAAACGATTCTCGAGCTCGAAGAAGACATCGAAGTCGTAGGAGTGGCCTTTGACGGAAAACAAGCTTTGGATATGGTGGCGGATTTGCGGCCGAAAATCGTTTTAATGGACATCCGGATGCCCAAGCTCGATGGCGTGGAAAGCACGAAACGCATTAAAACTGCCTTTCCTGATACGGTGGTGATTGTTCTGACTACCTTTGACGACGACGCTTATCTGATCGACGCGCTCAACAACGGCGCCAGCGGATACCTCTTAAAAGACATCCCAGCAGATCGGCTACTGGCCTCGATTCGAAACACCGCCAGCGGGAATTGCACTTTGCCAGCGTCTATTGTCGCGAAGCTAACCAAACGTTTGGCCCAAACAAAATTGGATAACGCCGAATTCGAGCGTCAGTCGATAGAAAAACGAAAATTCGAACTTTTAGAAGAGCTGACGATGCGGGAAGAAGAGATCGCGCTTCTGTTAGTGAAAGGCCTGACGAATCGGGAGATCGCAAACAACCTTTTTCTGACAGAAGGGACGGTTAAAAATTATATCTCCACGATTTATAGCAAAATAGGAACAAGAAGCCGCGCAGAAGCGGTCTTGGTCTTGAATGACTTTTTTAACTTTCGCGATCTGCGCTAATCGCGCCTTAAAGGAAGATGGAACGCTCCCTTAGAATAATGAAGCATCAGCGGGTGCGGATGCCAAACCCGGCCGGGAAGGTGCGCTTATGAAACAGGCGGGTATTTTTTTATGTGCGTTTTTGATTCCGATTAGCCTATGCGGGTTTCTTCTTGCCGAAAATGTCGTGGCGCAATGGGAGAAGACGGGATTATCCGTCGCCTATGACTATCCCTGGAGGAGTATCGCGATTTACGGGCATTTTTCTCATCGGGTGCAGCTCGATGTTTCAAAGAATGTCATAACCGTCTATACGGAAGCGCTCTCGGGTTCGGA
>JAAYCF010000172.1 GCA_012744415.1 Thermotogaceae bacterium | reverse complement strand
CTCGTTATCGGGTCGATCGCTTAAAGGAGATCAAAGAGGCGGATAAAAACGCGAACAGAAACCCTAATGAAATTGCCAGCTCGTTCCACTGCTGCTGGATTTGCCTTCCCGTGATCATAATCTTTCGAAGGGATTCAGTCAACACCGTGATCGGCAAAAACGGTGCGATGTTTTGCATGAGCGCGGGCATCTGCGAGATGGGGAAAAAGACGCCTCCTCCCAAAAACATCAAAAATACAATACCTGCTGCGATCCCAAGAGAAACGTCGCCATTTGGGGACAAGATCGAGATTAACAACCCTAAAGAAAGATAGCTCAGCATCCCGAGGATCAGGAAAATGGAAACGAGCAGGAGCGACCCTTCGACGTGGATACCGAAGAACCATACGCTCCCGAAAAGCAGAATCAACGTTTGAATAAAACCCAGGAAGGAGTAGGCGCAAAACTTGCCAAAAACAAAGCTCCACCGGTTCGCGTTCGTGACGCGAAAGGCATCGATCAGGCCTCTGTCTTTTTCCCGGCTGACCGAACTTGTGATGCCGATCAGCATGGTCGATAAAATGACAAACGCCAACACCCCCGGCGCCATTACGTCAGGATAGTCCAATTGGTTGTTATAAATCCCTTCGATTTTTAGCTGGGGGACAGGAACATCCGAAGAAGGATACATCCGTTCCCCGAGATCCATTTCGATGATCGCGCCGTATTGGATCTCTCCCAAGACCATCTTTAACAGCTTGTAGATCGTCACGCTTTCCAAAAGAGAAGCGCCGCTTGGAACGTAAAGCAATTCGGTCGGTTTGTTGACGAGCATCATCGCGGTAAACCCTCGGGGGATCACCAAGAGGGCGTCGATCTTTCCTTCATCCAGCAGACGCGCGGCTTCTTCACGGCTGTGTACTTGAAACAGATTGTCTTCTTTCAGAAAACCAACGAAAAAATCGACGAGATAACGGCCTACGATTGACTGATCTTCATTATAGATCCCCGCCTTGATCGTTTCCAGCATTCTTTCGGAAGGGATGAAAAGAAGGGAAACCGTAAGCAGCAAGATCGGAGTTAAGATCAAGATCGCGAAGAATAACGGGTTCCTCAAAACGTACTTCCATTCATTGCTGAAAAACAACCAAAAGGTCCTCACAAACGCTCCTTTTTCGGTACGATTTGGCGTTGCATAGACAAAAACACCGGAATCCGGCTTTTCAAGGACTTCCGGTGTTTGTTAAACAGATGACGATAAACGGGTTTATCCTTGGCCAGGATAGTTACCGCTTAATGGAATAGAAACTGTTAATGCCGTTGAAAACGGCTGCGTCCCCGAGCTCTTCTTCGATGCGAAGCAATCGATTGTATTTGGCGATGCGTTCACTACGGGAGAGAGAACCGGTCTTAATCTGTCCCGCATTGGTGGCGACCGCCAGATCCGCGATGAAGGTGTCTTCCGTTTCTCCGGAGCGATGGGAGATTACGTTGGTTATCCCGTGTTCTTTGGCGTACTGAATCGTATCCATCGTTTCGGTCACGGATCCGATTTGGTTCAGTTTGATTAAAATAGAGTTCGTAGCGGTGAGTTCGATCCCTTTCTTCAAACGGTTGATATTCGTGACATAGAGATCGTCTCCAATATTTTGAACGGTCTTTCCGTACTCTTTCTGGAATTTCGCGAAGCCATTCCAGTCATCTTCATCAAAACCGTCTTCGATCGAGAGAATCGGATACTTCTGAATTAACTTGCCGTAGTAGTCCAGCAGTTCGTCGGAAGAAAGGGACTGGCCGTCGATGGAGTAAGCCCGCGTTTCTTTGGTGTAGAAACTGCTGGCGGCGCAATCCAGACCGATGAATACTTGCTCTCCGGGCTTGTAACCCGCCGCTTCGATGGATTTGACGATGACGGCGATGCCTTCTTCATTGGATTTGAGGTTGGGGGCGAATCCTCCTTCATCCCCGACAGAGGTGATGAAACGGTCTTTTTTCAGAAGTTTCTTCAGGTGATGGAAGATTTCAACGCCTGCCCTTAAGGCGTTGCTGAAACAACAAAATCCGGCTGGTATGATTTTAAATTCCTGGATGTCCAGATTATTGTCCGCGTGCTGTCCGCCGTTGATGACGTTCATCAGGGGAACGGGAAGGACTTTCGCGTTCGATCCTCCCAAATATTTGTACAGAGGGATATCCAAGGCATTCGCAGCGGCCCGCGCGACGGCCATCGAAACACCAAGGATCGCGTTGGCTCCGAACTTTGATTTGTTGCCGGTAGCATCCAACTCAATCATCATATGGTCGATAAAGGTTTGGTTGAAGACGTCTAATCCGATGAGTTTCGGCGCCAACATTTCGTTGACATTCTTAACCGCCTTCTGTACCCCTTTACCTAAAAATCGCTCTTCATTATCCCTCAATTCGAGCGCTTCGAATGTTCCGGTTGAGGCTCCGGACGGAACGATCGCCGTCCCGATGGACCCATCTTCCAAATGGACATCCACTTCTACCGTCGGGTTTCCTCTTGAATCAAGGACCTCTCTGGCGATAACATCGTAAATCTCTAAATACATACGCTGACCTCCTATTTCAATCCTAAATTTGTAGACGCGTAACCGCCCATAGTATATCATACCGGAGAAAGGGGTTCGTAAGGTTTCCAAAAAAAGAAGAGAGAATCTCTTCTCTCTTCGATTTTCGTTTCTTCATCCTCTAAGGGGGAGGAGTTTTTTTCAGGGGTAGAACTAAGACGGACAATTTTTCGAGTTTATTTCTGTTACAGTTTTTTTAAGGAATTTGGTTTCGGTTATCGGTCGCCCGGATTCATAAAAGCTTCATAAAGGGCTTTTGAGAAGTCTCCCAACCGCATCTCCAGTTTATAGTCGGCGATATTGTCATGTGCGGTATCGTGCTGGTCGACGATCACGAGAAGAGTCCCGGAACGTTTCGCCACTTCGGGGAGATAGCCTGCGGGATGTACCATCAAAGAGCTTCCGAGCACCAGAAAGACGTCGGCTTTCTCGCTCCAAAGCAACGCCTTCTTCACATTGCTCGGATCGAGCGTTTCTCCAAAAAAAACGATATCAGGCTTCAAGATCCCGCCGCAAGCGTCGCAAGTCGGCACAGGCGAACGATCCATCTCCTCTCTGATATCTTTGGCCGTAAAGGCTTTATGGCATTTTAGGCAATGGCCTTCGGTGATACCCCCGTGTAGTTCGATGATTGTCCGACTACCGGCTTTCTGATGAAGACCATCGATGTTTTGCGTCAGGAGCATCTTCAAAAGCCCTTTCTCTTCGAG
>JAAYCF010000171.1 GCA_012744415.1 Thermotogaceae bacterium | reverse complement strand
GCCCAACTTTAGTTTAATGCCGTAAAAATAAGCGATAGGCCGACGAAAAAATATTAAAAAAGCGTATAATGATGTGTAAATGAGAGGCGGGGATTTGACGATATTATCATACGCTCACTCTCATACAATCAAAGGTCTACGCCTTTTCGGTGTCATCGTAGCCCTATTCACTTGTCCCTGGAATTTCCCTGCTTTGGTTCGGATGCGCCTGTGCGCTTACGCTGCCTGTAGGCGGGACAGCTTGAGGTAATAGATTTCTCGGATCAGCCTCACAGCTTCAGCCTTGCGGTTTTTTTCGACGACCATCGAGATCGACTTGCCGCATGACCGGATGGCTTTGTGGAAAAGGGCCTTCCATCCGGTCTTTTTTTGGGACTGCCGACTGAGCGAGAGCTTATGCGCATACGCCTTCAACAGTTGCATTTCCTTTGCCAACGAAATATCCTGTACCGATCGGCGCAGTTCATTGGCAATGGCAATCCGGAATCGGTTGTATATCTGGTAAACGATCAGGGTACACAGCGCCTGGATGTCTATGTGGCGCGATTTCGAACTTCGAAGGCGCGACAGCGCCAAGTCCGTTTTGATCCGCTTGAAGAACGTTTCGATGGTCCACCGCTGGGCATAGCACCGTATCACCTCTTCGGCCGGAAGCTTTTGAGGGTTGATGACGGAGGTGAGCAGAACACGAGGGGCTTCTTTCCCGGCGAATGTGGGGAAATGGTCATATTCGATCAGACGCAGCGGGTAATTCAGTTTCGGTTTGACGCCGATTTGAACCAGACTCTCCCGGTACTCGGCGGTTTGGGTCAAGACCGTTTTCGACACGATGCGGGTGCCTTTGCGAAACGGGATAATGAAATGCGCTCCCGCTTGAAGGATGCCTTCGAATAGCGCGAAGCTGTAAAATCCCCGGTCCATCATCGTCAACGTTTTTTTCTTGGTCCACGACAGGTGTTCCTCGATGAAGTTGGTGTCATTGACCAGCGGGTTGGCATGATAGGAAGCGCCGACGATCATGAGATTGGATAGATCCAGCTTAACCAACATGTGCCCCCCGCTCGTGACGGTGTAGCCTTTGTGGGTTTTCAACACCTCCCCCCTCTCCCGATAGAGACCTTTGGTCTTACGAATCTGGTCCAAGGTCGTTCCATCTATCGCGAGAACCAACTTGAACTGTTTCGCCACTTTCCGGCTGACCAGAGAGTCGTGGGACTTCGCCAGCGGATTCCGATGATAAGAAAGGCTTATCTTCTCCAACACCTTTTGAAGAATCTCTTCCGGAAAATGGTCCAGTCGATATTCCAAATTCTGACGGGTGTAGGGCTTTCCCGTCTCCTGACTGCCATAGATCGCTGTCTCGCTTTTCAGGGTTATGTTTTGCGTACAGGCCTTGAGTAGAAGAAGCAGCAGTTCCTTCAGCGTGTAGACTCGGTTCCTCTTGAACCGGTAGTGCCCTTCTTCCAGTACTTGATCGATGAACCGCGACAACTCTTCCTCGAACACAGGGGGAATCGTCCAGGGTGTTCCGTGTTGTGGTTTAAAGCATCTCGCTGTTCCTCGTTTCAGGAGGTAACCCCTCACTTATGAAAAAGATACCATGATTGTAACATAAACATTCTTTTACCGACACTATCTCTGTGGACCCTTCCTGTCGCGCTTTTCCACTTCCCGTTTTTTCTATTTTTACGACATTAAACTTTAGTTGGGCATG